>NZ_RHFI01000082.1:0-255 GCF_003718685.1 Marichromatium sp. AB31
GTCTCGACACTGAACGGTATCCAAGGGGCAAACCCTGCATGGACAAGGCGAGTGGGTATGAGGACTGGCCCAGGATCAAGGAGTGGACGACGATGATGTCTCTCGGAATCGATGTCTCGAAGGCGAAACTGCACACCGCGCTGGAGCTGAGCGAGCAGGAGCGGGTCAAGCTCAAGACCAAGACGGTGCCCAATACCGCCGCGGGGGTGGAGGCGCTGATCGACTGGCTGGGGCGTCAGGGGGCGAGGCCGGAGG
>NZ_RHFI01000083.1:0-253 GCF_003718685.1 Marichromatium sp. AB31
AACCCGTCAACCTATAGGGAAAAGGTACGGTCGTTTTGGCACCGGTACGTGCAAAAGGTCGGAGAATCAGGGGTTAAGCCTCCGTTCGACCGCTGGATGGTGCGGCGTGCGGAGCAGTACATCGCGGCTTTTCCGGATCGGAAGCTGGCGGAGCAGTGCCCTGCCGACGTCGAGCGCTATCTGACGGAGGTGGGTCAGAGGACCGAGATGAAGGACTGGCAGTTTCGCCAGATTGTCGATGCTATACGGATTT
>NZ_RHFI01000084.1:0-252 GCF_003718685.1 Marichromatium sp. AB31
CAGCCGGTTGAATCCATTTTTGGTCACATGGTTGGAGTGACACTGCGGACATGTCAGATACATCTTCTTCATCCTTAAAGCAAGAGATTCTGATCTTATCGAAACCTATCGGTCAGGGCACTACCTACCGTTGAACCGTTCGATGTGGTTGGTTTCCCCTTGTGACTTCGCACTGGGATAATGTCGGTGTGCCGGGATGATCCGCGCATAGGCGCTCCAGAAATCTGTGTAGACGGGAGCGGAAGTCTGATA
>NZ_RHFI01000085.1:0-203 GCF_003718685.1 Marichromatium sp. AB31
CACGCACATCGTAGCGTTGTAGTGATGAATGAAGTTCCAGAGTGCACCCAGATGGTTTTCCTGGTTCTTCGAGAACGCAAGCGACTTTCTCACCAAGCGGGAGATACGCTGCCGGAGTGTACCGTTGAACCGTTCGATGTGGTTGGTTTCCCCTTGTGACTTCGCACTGGGATAATGTCGGTGTGCCGGGATGATCCGCGCAT
>NZ_RHFI01000010.1:0-136912 GCF_003718685.1 Marichromatium sp. AB31
ATCTCGCCGGGCTCGAACCCGAGCCCGGCGAACGCCCCCCCGAGCGCAACCTGATCGGTGCGGCGCTGAACCAGCTCGCGGTGAGTTTCGATCCCAGGCACGGCGGTTTCGGCGCCGCGCCCAAGTTCCCGCACGCCCCGGAGCTGGCGCTGTTGCTGCGTAGCGCGGCGCGCGGTGATCGCCCCGGCGAGGATGCGCCCGGACCGCTGGAGATGGCCCGCGTCAGCCTCGAGCGGATGATCCGCAGCGGGCTCAACGACCAGCTCGGCGGCGGTTTCTGTCGTTACGCCGTCGATGCCCAGTGGATGATCCCCCACTTCGAGAAGATGCTCTACGACAATGCCGCGCTGCTCGCGCTCTGCTGCGACCTCCACGCCTGTACCGGCGAGCAGCTGTTTCGCAGCGCCGCCGAGTCCACCGCCGACTGGGTGCTGCGCGAGATGCAGTCGCCCGAGGGGGGGTATTACTCGAGCCTGGATGCCGACAGCGAGGGCGAGGAAGGGCGCTTCTATCTGTGGGAGCGCGAGCAGGTCCGGGCGCTGCTGTCCGAGGCCGAGTATCGTCCCTTCGCCGCGGTCTACGGGCTCGACCGTCCGCCGAACTTCGAGGGCCGCTGGCATCTGCACGGCCATCTCACCCCGGCGGCGGTGGCCGCCGCCCAGGGGCTGACCCTCGAACAGGTGCAGTCGCTGCTCGGCGCGGCGCGCGCCACCCTGTTCGCCGAGCGCGAGCGGCGCGTGCGCCCGGGCCGCGACGACAAGGTGCTCGGTGCCTGGAACGCGCTGATGATCGGCGCCATGGCCCGTGCCGCGCGGGTGCTCGAGCGCGACGACTATCTGGAGTCGGCCGAGCAGGCGCTCGGCTGCGTGCGTGAGCGACTGTGGCGCGATGGCCGCTTGCTGGCGAGCTATCGCGACGGTCGCGCGGCCTTCGACGCCTATCTCGACGACCACGCGTTGCTGCTCGCCGCAGTGCTCGACCTGTTGCAGACGCGCTGGTCGAGCGCTGATCTGGCGTTCGCCATCGAGCTGGCCGAGACCCTGCTCGCGCGTTTCCACGACCCCGAGGCGGGCGGCTTCTGGTTCACCGCCCACGATCACGAACGCCTGATCCACCGCACCAAGCCGCTCGCCGACGAGACCCTGCCCGCGGGCAACGGGGTCGCGGCGCTGGCGCTGCAGCGTCTCGGCCATCTGGTCGGCGAGCCGCGCTATCTCGCCGCCGCCGAGGGCACGCTGCGTCTGGCCGCGACCGCGATGCGCCGGCTGCCCCACGCCCACGCCACCCTGCTCTGCGCCCTCGACGAATGGCTCGACCCACCCGAGCAGTTGGTGATCCGCGCCAGTGACGAGCTGTTGGCGAGCTGGCGGCGCGAGGCGCAGCGCGGCTATCGCGCCGATCGACTGGTGTTTGCCATCCCCGAGGACGCCGAGTCGTTGCCGCCGGTGCTCGCGGCCATGGCACCCGGGCCGCGTCCGCGGGTCTATCGCTGTATCGGCACCCACTGCGAGGCGCCGCGCGCGCAGCTCTGAGCCGCGCGCCGCCTGTCCCTGATGCGTCGCCCCCGGCGGCGCGGTATCGAGACCAATGGATCGCTGCTGCGATCGAGGAGCCCTGGATGACCCGCAACCCACCGCGCCGCGCGCTCGCGCTGCTCGACTGGATCTACAACCCGCTGCGCCGGCTGTCGGTGAGCGCCGTCTACGACCTGCTCGGAACCGACTCCCCGGCCGCCGGCGGGCACTATCTCAACCTCGGCTACTGGGCCGAGGCCGACGAACTCGATGCCGCCTGCCGCGCCCTGGTCGATCTGGTCGGTGCGCGCGCCGGCATGGCGCCGGGCAAGCGGGTGCTCGATCTCGGCTTCGGTTTCGGCGAGCAGGACCTGCAGTGGATGCGCACCCTCGGCCCCGAGGCCATCGTCGGGCTCAATGTCACCGGCTCGCAGGTGGCGCTGGCGCGCGAACGGGTGGCCGCCGCCGGCGAGTCGGCGCGCATCGACCTGCGCCAGGGCTCGGCCACCGAGCCGGGACTCGAGCCGGGGTCGTTCGATATCGTCGTCGCGCTCGAGTGCGCCTTCCATTTCCGTACCCGCGAGCGCTTCTTCGCCGAGGCGCTGCGGCTGTTGCGTCCGGGCGGGCGGCTGGTGCTCGCCGACATCCTGCCGCTGGCGCCGGCCGAAGGCTGGCCGCGGCGGCTGGCGCAGCGGTGGTCGTGGCGCGAGGTCGCCACCAAGTTCGCGATCCCGGCAGAGAACGCCTATCCGCGCGCCGAGTACGCCGAGCGGCTGCGTGCCTGCGGCTTCACCGGGGTCGAGGTCGAGTCGATCCGCGACCGGGTCTATGCCCCGCTGCACGCCTATCTGCGCGCCAATCCCGAGCGGCTCTCGACCCTGCCGCCGGCGCTGCGCACGGCGGTGCGCTTCGGGCTGTGGCTCGAGCCCGACACCGTGTTCGCCGGACTCGACTACGTGCTCGCCAGCGCCGAGCGTCCGGCGACCGATCAGTAGATCCAGGGGATGAACTTGCTCACCCGGCGGGCATAGTCGGCATACTCGGGGTGGCGCTCGCGCAGCCACCCCTCTTCCTTGCCGGCCTTGTAGTCGAAGAACAGGAAGCCGATCACCAGGATCGCCAGATGCGTCAGGCTGAGGCTGAACAGCACCCAGGCGAGCGCGGCGAACAGCTGGCTGCTGTAGAGCGGATGGCGCACCAGGGCATAGATCCCGTGCTGGACCAGCTGGTTGTGCTCGACCGGGTAGGGCAGCGGGGTGAGATAGTCGCGGATGTGCATCGAGCCGACCGCGCCGAGCACCATGGCGAAGGTGCCGAGCGCGATCAGCACCGCCCAGCGCAGTGGCGCCATCGCCTCGAGGATGCCGGGGGTGAGCCAGGGGTTCCAGCTCGGGGTGAGGACGAAGCCGAAGAAGAGCACGAACTGGAGGACGACGAGGTGCTCGCCGCGTCGGCCCTGGAGACGGGATAAGAGGGACATGATGACTCCTTGCGCGATGGGTGATGGGTGGTCGGGGTGGCCGCCGGTCGGTCGTCGGCGCCGGCTGCGGGATGCCGGATGCGGCGGTTTTCGATACACTGCCGGTCCTTGAGAATCAAGCCATCCGGTGATTTCGAGTTCCGTGCCCACATCCAGCCAACCCGCCCAGTCCGGCTTCATCTGGCCGATCCGTGTCTATTACGAGGATACCGACGCCGCCGGCGTGGTCTTCTACGCCAATTATCTCCGCTTCTTCGAGCGTGCGCGCACCGAATGGTTGCGTGAGCTTGGCTACGAGCAGGACGAGCTGCGCGCACGCGAGGGGGTGATGTTCGTGGTCCGTCGTGTCGAGATCGACTATCTCGCCGCAGCGCGCTTCAACGAGCGGTTGAACGTCCATACCCGGCTGACCCGGATCGGCGGGGCGAGCATGGCCTTCGACCAGGAGCTGGTGCGCGAGGCCGACGGCGAACTCTGTTGCCGGGGCACGGTCAAGGTGGGCTGTATCGATGCCGCGGGCGAGGCGCTGCGCCCGACGCGCATCCCGCCCCGGCTGCTCGCCGACATTCGCCGCACGGTCGCGGAGTGACCCATCATGACCTCTGATCTGTCGTTGTTGGCCCTGGTGATGCAGGCAAGCCTGGTGGTGCAGCTGGTGCTGCTGATCCTGGTGCTCGCCTCGGTCGTCTCCTGGACCATGATCATCGATCGCGCGCGGGTGCTCGGTCGGGCGCGCAAGCTCGCCGACGCCTTCGAGGAACGCTTCTGGAGCGGCGGCGATCTCAGCGCACTCTACAAGGAGCTGGGACAGGATGGGCGCAGTGCGCGCGGGCTGGCGGCGATCTTCCGCGCCGGCTTCAAGGAATACGTGCGCATGCGCAAGGCCGCCGGCGTCGACCCGATGACCGTGCTGCAGGCCTCCGAGCGGGCGATGCGGGTGGCGCTGAGTCGCGAGCTCGACCGGCTTGAGAACAACCTCGCCTTCCTCGCCACGGTCGGCTCGATCAGCCCCTATGTCGGACTGTTCGGCACCGTCTGGGGCATCATGCAGGCCTTCCACGCCCTCGGTAACGTCGAACAGGCGACCCTGGCGCTGGTCGCGCCGGGTATCTCCGAGGCGTTGATCGCCACCGCCATCGGCTTGTTCGCCGCCATCCCCGCGGTGGTCGCCTACAACCGCTATACCGATCAGGTCGAGCGCCTCAGCAACCGCTACGAGGAGTTCATGGAAGAGTTCTCGACCTTGCTGCAACGTCAGGGGCGGGGCTGAGCCCCGGGAGTATCCGAGCCTTGAGCAGACGCGCGCGCAGTCGCAATCGCCGCCGCTTGGTGGCCGAGATCAACGTCGTCCCCTATATCGACGTGATGCTGGTGTTGCTGGTCATCTTCATGGTGACCGCCCCCATGATTACCATGGGGGTCAAGGTCAACCTGCCGCGTGCCCAGGCCGGGGCGGTCACCTCCGAGAGTGGTGACTCCGTGGTGATCAGCGTCGATCAGTTCGGTGACTACTACATCGACATCGGCGAGGACCGCGACCAACCGGTGGGCGAGGAGGCGCTGTTCGAGCGCATCGGCAAGGTCCTCGACTACGCCCCGCAGACACCGGTGCTGGTCAAGGGCGACAGCGCCGTCGACTATGGTCGGGTGGTCAACGCGATGGTGATCGCCCAGGCCGCCGGGGCCGCCGAGGTCGGACTCATCACCCTGCCGCCGGAGCATGACGGACCCTGACCATGTTGCAGATCCTGCGGCGTGACCCCGGGGCGCTCTACTGGTCGCTGGGGCTGCATCTGCTGTTCGCGCTGCTGCTGTTCGTCGGCGTGCGCTTCACCCAGGACGCGAGCAACGGCGGCGATCGCCCGCGCGTGGTCCAGGCCAGCGTGCTCGGCGACCCGGCACTGAGCGCCCGTGTCCAGGAGGTGCGCGAACGGCTCGATCCCGAGGCGCGCGCCGAGGCCGAGCGTCGCGCCGCCGAAGAGGCCGCACGTCTTGAGGCGGAGCGCCGCGCCGCCGCGGAGGCCGCCCGTCGCGAGGCCGAACGTCAGGCCGCTGCGGCTCGCGCCGAGGCCGAGCGCCGTGCCGCTGAAGAGGCCGCGCGCCGTGAAGCGGAACGCCGTGCCGCCGAGGAGGCCGCCCGTCGCGAGGCCGAGCGTCAGGCCGCCGCAGCCCGTGCCGAGGCCGAGCGTCGCGCTGCCGAAGAGGCCGCACGCCGTGAGGCGGAACGCCGAGCTGCGGAAGAGGCAGCCCGCCGCGAGGCCGAACGCCAAGCCGCTGCGGCGCGCCAGGAGCGCATCGAGCGCGAGGCCGAGCAGATGGCCGAACTCGAGCGGCAGCGATTCGAGGACGAGATCGCGCGCGAGGCCGAGCGACTCGAGGCCGAGGCGGCCGAGACCGAGACCGCGCGCCGATCGCCGCCGGTCGTCGCCGGCGGCGGTGGTGGCGGGCTGAGCAGCGCCGAGCAGCGCCAGGTCGACTACTACAAGGGCGTGATCGGGGACCGTGTCCGCCAGCACTTCGCCTATCCGCCCGGTATGTCCGAGGGGCTGAGCGTGGAGTTCGAGGTGCGGGTGACCTCGGCGGGTTACATCGTCCCGGGGAGCGTGGCGATGCAGCGCTCCAGCGGCACCCCGGCCTTCGATCAGGCAGCGCTCGCCGCGCTGTGGCGCGCCGAGCCGCTACCGGTGCCCAGCGGGGCGCTCTTCGACCAGTTCCGTGAATTCACCTTTACCTTCCGACCCTGATCAGGGGGGCGTGTCATGACCCGATCCATCTCATCGTTGCTCATCCTCTGCGCCTTCCTGGCGGTCTTGCTGCCCGGCACCGCGCTGGCGCGGCTGAACATCGAGATCACCGGCGGGGTCGAGGCCGCGCAACCGATCGCCGTGGTGCCCTTCGGGTTCGCGGGAGGCGGGAGCGCCTCGGTCGATCCCGGCGCGGTGATCGCCGCCGATCTCGCCCGCACCGGTCGCTTCGCGCCGATGCCGACACGCGACATGCTCGACCAGCCAACCACCCACGAGGAGGTCGACCTGCGCGACTGGCGCCTGCTCGACATGAACAACCTGGTGATCGGGCAGGTCGTGCGCGAGGGCGCGCGCTACCGCATCAGCTTCATCCTCTACGACGTCTTCCGCGGCGAGCGTCTGGCCGGCGCCACCCTGACGGCCACCGCCGCCGGGCTGCGCAACGCCGCGCACCGCATCGCCGACCAGATCCACGAGACGCTGACCGGCATCCCCGGCGTGGCCGCCACCCGCATCGCCTATATCAGCGCCACCGGCCACGGCGAGAACGCCCGCGTCACCCTGCAGGTGGCCGACGCCGACGGCTACAACCCGCAGGTGATCGTCTCCTCGACCGAGCCGATCATGTCCCCGGCCTGGTCGCCGGATGGGCGCCGCATCGCCTATGTCTCCTTCGAGAGCCGCCGTCCGGCGATCTATGTGCAGGAGCTGGCCAGCGGTCGGCGCGAGCGGGTGGCGAGCTACCCCGGCATCAACAGCTCGCCGGCCTTCTCGCCCGATGGCCGGCGTCTGGCAATGACCCTGTCGAAGGACGGCAATCCCGAGATCTATGTGCTCGATCTCGACTCGCGCGCGCTCACCCGGCTCACCGATCACTTCGCCATCGACACCGAACCGGCCTGGTCGCCCGATGGCTCGCACCTGGTGTTCACCTCCGGGCGGGGCGGCAATCCGCAGATCTATCGCGTCCCGGCCAGCGGCGGGGCGGTCTCCCGGGTGAGCTTCGAGGGTGACTACAACGCTTCCCCGGTCTATGCCCCCGATGGTCGCTCGATCGCCATGGCGCGCCGGATCAACGGCGCCTTCCGCATCGCCTTGCTCGACGTCGAGCGCGGCTTCTCGCGTCTGCTCAGCCGCGGGCCGCTCGACGAGTCGCCGAGTTTCGCGCCGAATTCGAGCATGGTAATTTACGCCACCACCCATGGCGGTCGCGCGGTGCTCGCCGCCGCCGCCGTCGACGGCGGTGCCAATCAGCGTCTCACCCAGGGAACCGACCAGGTGCGCGAGCCGGCCTGGTCACCCATGGTGCAGTAAGGAGTCAGACTCATGCGCATCCACCCTTGGTCCCTGTTGCCCGGCGTCCTCCTGCTGGTGCTCGCCGGGTGCTCGACCACGCCACGTCAGGGCGCGGACGGCGCCGCGGTGGACGGCGCGGCCGGGACGCCCGGCGGCGGCGCCGGCGCGGAGATCTCGACCGCCGGCATCGACGGCGAGGACGCCCGTTACGCCGGTCCCTGGGAGGACCCGGCCAACCCGCTCTCCAAACGCGTCATCTATTTCGGCTATGACAACGCCGAGATCGCCCCCGAGTACGTGGCGCTGATCCGCACCCACGCCCGTTATCTCGGCACCCATCCGCAGGTGCGCGTCACCCTCGAGGGTCACACCGACGAGCGCGGTACCCGCGAGTACAACCTCGCGCTCTCCGATCAGCGCGCCGATTCGGTGCGCCGGGTGATGCTCGCCGAGGGGGTGCGCGCCGATCAGCTCGAGGTGATCGGTTATGGCGAGGAGCGTCCGGCCTCGCCGGGACAGAGCGAGTCGTCCTGGCGGCTGAACCGGCGTGTGGTCATCGAGTACTGAGGAGGCGCGAATGCGAGTCCCGCAGAGAGTTCGTGGCGGCCTCGGGGTCGTCGTCACCCTGGTGCTGAGCGCCGCCGCCGCGCCGGTACTCGCCGTCGACGCCCGGCTCGAGGACCGGGTGGCGCGGCTCGAGCGCGTCATCGAACACCAGCGTGGCTCGGACATCGAGCTCCAGCTCCAGCAACTGCAGAGCGAGATGCAGGCGCTGCGCGGTCAGGTCGAGGTCCAGCAGTTCGAGATCCAGCGTCTCGAGCGTCAGTTGCGCCAGCAGTCGATCGACATCGACGCCCGGCTCAACGGCGCCCGCGCGCGCCCCGAGACCCCGGAGCCGCCGGCCGCGCTCGAGGCCCCGGTCGATATCAACCAGCCCGAGCCCGCGCCGGTTCGACCGGCCACGCCCGCCGGTGGTCCCGGTGCCGGCGTCCCCTCGCTGCCGAGCCCGGAGACCGCCGCCGGCGACGAACGCGACGCCTACGGCAAGGCCTTCGATCTGCTCAAGGCGCGCAAGTACGACCAGGCCCGTGCCGCCTTCGAGTCGCTGCTCGGGCGCTATCCGCAGGGCCGCTATGCCGACAACGCCCGCTACTGGCTCGGCGAGACCTTCTATGGTCAGCGCGACTACGACGCCGCGCTGACCGCCTTCGAGGATCTGGTGCGCCGTCACCCGGCCAGCCCCAAGGTCCCCGGTGCGTTGCTGAAGATGGGCTACATCCACTTCGAGCAGCGCGATTTCGAGCAGTCGCGCGCGCGCCTCGAACAGGTTATCGACAACTACCCCAACAGCACCGAGTCGCGCCTGGCCCGCGCGCGTCTGGCGCGGCTCGACGAGGTCGAGGGCGCTGGCGGACGCTAGGGTTTACATTGCGCCGATGGTTTACGTATAATTCTCGGTCTTCGGCGCCCTTAGCTCAGTTGGTAGAGCATCTGACTTTTAATCAGGTGGTCGTTGGTTCGAACCCAACAGGGCGCACCATATAACTCTTAAAGAACAGGCGGTTACGGTTCATCCGTGCCGCCTTTCTTTTTACCTGTGGCGCGACCGTGCCAGAATCGTGTCAACGGGTCTGATGCCGCTCTCGATCCGAGATGCGTGCTCGGCCAGATGTTCTGGTGCCAAATGCGCGTAGCGCTGCACCATTGCGATGGACTGCCACCCTCCCAGCTCTTGCAGGACATGTAGCGGTGTCCCTGACTGCACGTGCCAACTCGCCCATGTATGACGCAGATCGTGCCAGCGGAAGTTCTCGATCCCGGCACGCTTAAGCGCCTTGTGCCAAGCGCCTTTCCCCGCTTTGCTGATCGGCATCCACTTGGTGTCGTCGCCCGCCGGGTCCCGCCGGCGATAGACGAAGACTCGGCGAGGATGTCGCCCCTGCCATTGGCGCAGCACCAGCACCGCGTCGTTGTTGAGCGGCACCCCGATCGCGCGTCGCGTCTTCGCCTGGTCTGGGTGGATCCAGGCGACGCGGCGCGCGAGATCTACCTGGGCCCACTCCAGCCCCGTCACATTCGCCTCACGCAGTCCGGTCGCGAGACTGAACCGAGCCATGGCTTCCAGGTGTTCGGGTAGCTCGGCGAGCAGTCGGTCAGCCTCCTCCCTGGTCAGCCAGCGGATGCGTTGCCGCGGCTCGGGTAGTAGTGCTATAGAGGGCGCTCGGTCGATCCATCGCCACCTGCGTTCGGCTCGCCGCAGGATGGCGCGTACGAGAGCCAGCATCCGGTTGATCGTGGCATTGCTTGCGCCGCCCGACTTCCTTGCATCGATCAGGGCGTCGATCCGGTCTACGTCGATTTGATCGAGCGTAGCGCCTGATAGATGCTGATCCAGCCAGCGCAAGTGGCAAAGATCATCCGCGTGGCTGGCCTTGTGCTCGGTCTCTCGCGCCCATCGCACGATAGCCTCCTGCCAAGTCCGCGTCGGCCGCTCCCCCAGGCGGCTGACGCGCCAGAGATCCTGCTTCAGCTTTGCCTCGTACTCCTCCGCGGCGCTCTTGTTTTCCGTTCCAGTAGAGCGGCGTACTCTTTTGCCGTCTGGTGTCGTGAAGCGGACCCACCAAACGGAACTATCTGGGCGTTTGTAGAGCATCGGTTTTCCTCTCCAGGCGCCCGCGCCCGGACATCGTAGCGGCTGCGCAGCCAGTCGACCAAGTCAGCTTCTATGAACACCCAGCACTTGCCGGGCTTCGCGCTCGGGATCTCGCCAGCGACAGCGCGCCGGCGCAGCGTCTCTGGGTGCATCCGCAGGAACTCTGCGGCCTCGTGCAGGTCTAGCGTCCTCATCGCGACCACTCCAGGCTGCGCCACTCATGCCGCCCCGCTCGCACAGTCACCGACCGCACTCCAGCCCGCCGCGCCCGCCGCCGGCCAATCCAGCGCGCGACAGTATGGCGATCGGCGTCGACCGCATCGGCTGCGGCGCTGATGCTCGAGCCGTGCTCGATCAGCTCGCAGGCGCGACGGCGGGTGGATTCCGGGTGTGAGGCGCTCATCGCTCCACCCCGTCAGGCCAATTCACGTCCGTCTCGGTATCCCGCGCATCCTCGCTCGCTCCACCGGGATGGACAGGCGCCACTACCTTCGCAAAATGCGTCAGGGTGGCGTCATCGGGCCAGTAACCGAGGTGCCAGCGATCAACAGGGGAGACCTCTAGCTCCGCCTCTGGATCGTCCGGGTCGAAACGAGCGTAAACCATAGCCACGCGCCGCACAGGCCCTCCAATCGGCAAGCAGACAGGGTGAGTCGGCCAGCCGACAAGGCGCCAGTCAACATCCGCATCCTCGGGGCTCACCCCGGCTACCCAGTAAATGCCGTTCAGCCACTGATCGTGGTTGAACTCCTGCCATTTAATCTCGCTCATCGTCGCGCGACCTCTTGCACCAAGACCTCGCGGTTGCCGTTGGTCTCGGCCGGGCTGACGATGCCGATACGCTCCATCTCCTCGATCAGGCGCGCGGCGCGGTTGTAACCGATCTTAAGCCGGCGCTGCACCCCAGAGATGGAGGCGTGGCGGGTCTCCGTGACGATCTGCACCGCCTCGTCGAGCAGTGGGTCGGCGGCCTCGGAGTCTCCGGCACGCACCTCGCCGAGCCCGAACACCATCTCAAGCCGCGCGAGCAGGTTGCGCAGCTGCAGCGCGAACAGCGCGAACTCGGCCTCAAAGCGTGCCGCCGGGTCCTCGATCTCGTCGTCGAGGGTGTCGAGCAGCCCCTCGGTCATGCGCAGACGCCTCAGAGACAGGTCGTCGGCGAGGGTAAAGCTGAAGCGCTCGTCCCAGGTCAGCGCGAGCTTGACTGCCCGCTTGCCGGCGCGCAGGTGGGCGAGCGCCTCGTCGCTGGTGGGGTCGCCGCCGCTGATCCGTACCACGTCGGCTTCGTCGCGAGCATCGCGCAGCTCGCAGGCGTCGCCGACGGTGAAGTCAGCCGGGGCGCTGTCCTCGAGCAGCCAGCGCGAGAGCGCCTCGGCGGGGTGCTCGCCCGGCGCCGGCAGCAGCGCCGGCAGGCCACCCAGGGTCTCGCGCAGCAGCGAGACGACCTCCTCGGCCTGCTTCTCGGTGGCCGCGTCGATCACCATCCAGCCACTCTTGGTGTCGAGGTAGGCGAGGGTGCGACGCGAACGGGTGAAGGCGCGCGGCAGCATCTCGTCGACGATTTGCTCGCGCAGCCGGCGCCGCTCGGTACGACCGACCTCACGCGACTCGCCGGCCTCGATCTCGCCGATACGCTCCTCCAGCGCCTCCCTCACCGCCGCCGTCGGCAGCAGACGCTCCTGCTTGCGCGCGCAGATCAGCAGACAACCCTCGAGGGGATGGACCAAGGCGCCGCCGTCCTCGCCGAGCGGCGCACTCCAGCCCATGGTCGCGGTCTCGAGCGGACCGCAGGGACGGAACCTGCGCCCGTCGAGCTGGGCCTCGAGTTCCTGTCCGTCGATGCGGACCGGCTGTTCGAGGCGATAGAGTCTGGCGTTTTTGAACATGCGATTCTCCCGCCCGGCGCCAAGCCGGGCACACTGGTGAGTGGGGTCAGGTCCGCGCCGCGCGCGCCTCCAGGTACGCGCACCGCTCGTTTGCTGCGCGCCTGATCTGGTCGCCTCGCGCGACGCTAGGGTTGATGTCGCGCGACAGGTCGAGCCACTCGTCGATCGTGTCCAGATCCTCGGCGGACGCGATGCCGGTCAGGATGCGGTCGATGGTGAGCGGCGGCGCGTCCGGTTGGCCCTGGGTCTGAGCCTGGTCCTGGCCGCTCTCGTCTGACGGCGGATTGGCGGTCGGGTCGCCATCAGTCATCAGCTCCCGCTCGATCCGCTCGACCAGCGCCGGGTCGACGCCGCGCTTGCGGCGCCGCGCCCCGTCGGCCGTGCGAGCCCGGCTCGATGAGTGGACGCGCCCATCCCACGGGATGCCGCGGGCGTCGACGCCACTATCTCCGTCGTCGAGGTTGCCGTCGACCTCCTCCGGCGCCTGCTCGTGAGCGGTGACCGATGCGGCATCGCTCGGCGACGAGGCCGCGTCAGCGCTGGTGCTGGGGCCAGCGCTGGAGCGGTGATCGGTGGTCGGCTCGGGGTCGCCCACCTCCGGGCTCTGGGGCGCCACCGGTGGCGGCTGGCTGCCTGCGGCGGGGCTCTCACGCTCGACGCTGGCCGCGAGCCGGGCGTTCAGGTTGGTCACGTTGCTGGGCTTGGGGTCGACCACCGTCGCATTGGCATAGATGACCTCGGCGTCGTCCTCGTCGCGAATGCCGGCGAATCCGAACGCATACCTGATAGCCTGGATCGTGGCCTTGTGCCGCAGCATCCGGCGCGGGTGTGATTTCCACGGGGCGGTGCCGCAGCGGCACTCATCCATGAACTCGGTCACGACGATCGGGCGCGAGCGGTCTTTGCGGTAGATCCGGCAGGTGCAGGAGATCACCTCGCCGCGCTCGCCGTGTTCCCACTCGTGCTCGAGGCCGTCGAACTCGGGGCGGCGCTGCGCGAGATTGATCCAGCCGTCAATGCCAACGACCGGCGTGACCCCGCCGCCCTTGGCGGGGAATGCGTAGATCTCCTTGGTGATCGGATTGAGGTCGTGCTCGTGAGCGACGAGCAGGAACGCAGCCATCTGCTCGTTGGTTGCGCCGGAGGGCATGACCGTCGCGCGGATCGTCTTGGTGAATGCCTCGGGGTCCATCTGGTAGCGGTTGGCCATTGCCGCGATCAGCGACACGCGCTGCGGGCGGTTGGTGGTGGTTGCGAGTTCAGTGGTCATGTCAGATCCTCAGTTGTAACGGGCGGGTACGGATAGCTTCTGGACGCCGGGCCAATCGCCGGTGCGCTCACAGGAGGCGATCATGGCGAGATCGGCGCGGTACTCGGCTCGGGCACGCTCAATGGCGTCGCGGTCCAGCTCGAAGACCCTGACCGGGTAGCGCCCCATCTCTCGGCGCTTGCCGACAACCAAGAAAAGGAAGGCGTCGAGGGGCTCACCGGTCACCTCGGCGAGGCCGTCGGAGTAGAACGCCTCCTGGACGTCGTAGCGGTAGTCGCGTACGGACCAATGGAATTTGCTGATGTCGTCAGTGGTCTTGACGTCGGCGACGACCCGGTACATGGGCGCCCACCAGTCTGGGCGGCACCGGCACAGCAGCCCGGTCTCGACGTCACGCCAGTACACCGAGCGCTCAGCCACCCCGGAGCGCAACTGCAACAGTGCGGCAGCCTCAGGGTGTGCCAGCACGGACTGGCGCATCTCCTCCAGGGTCTCGCGCTCCTCCAGCGTCAGCGCGATACGCCCGTCGAGCTGGGCCTCGAACTCGGCCCAGCGCGCCTTGTCTGCGTTCGAGCGCCGCCCGCAATCCGGCCCGACCGCATAGCGCTGGTCGAACTCGGTCGGTTCGAGCAGTAGGGTATGGATCGCGCTGCCCGCGTGAGCCGCGCCGCTGTATGAGCGCGGCGCCTGCCGCGCCCACTGCAGCAGTGCCGGCGCCTGGTGCGCGAGATCGAGCTGGCTCTTCGAGATACCGGGCCCGGAGTGGTAAGCCTCGTTCGGGATGTCGTAGACACCGGTGGCCTCATTGGCAGCGATCGCTACCGCACTCACGCCCCACCTCCCGCCACCAACGCGACCAGCAGCAGTGCCCCCACCAGCGTCGCAGCGACGCCAATGCCCAACGCCCGATCAGCCCGGGCGAGCAGCTCCATCAGATCAGGCCGCATCACGCACCCCCTCGCCGGGCGCCTGCACCCGGTCGATCAGCTCATCGGTCAGCCCGCGGAGTGCGGCGACGTGCTCCTCGAGCGCCGCCCGCAGCGCCTCGCTCGGCGCGACGCCGATCGCTCGATGGATCTGGATCAGTCCGTCAGTCGCGCTGACCAGCTCGTCGCGGATGCCCGGGATCGGCCAGGAGGAGCGGGCAAATTCGTCAGCACCCTCGCTGCAGCCAGCCCGGTCGAGACACGCCTCGACATCATCCTCGAACCCTTGCCCGGCGATCATCCGCCGGAGATCGTCGATAGCCATCTCAGGCCCTCCACGTGAGCCGCACGCCGGAGACGCGGGCGGCGTTGATGTCGACCCGGCGGCGCAGCCGCAGCCGCCGCGGATCAGGGGCGCGATCGACGCGCACCATGGGGCGCCCCGCGTGCGCCGTGGCTGCGATGACGCGGCAGCCGCAGCGAGCAGCGAGCCCGCAGAGCGCGATGGCGGTATAGGCGTCGCTCCGAGCGCTCATGACGTGAGCCTCCATGTGATGAGAGCGATGGCTACCTGCAGGGCGATCGAGGCGCCGAGCAGGAGCGTCCAGGTGGAGATCAGGCGTGTGCGAGTCACTGGCCACCTCCAGGCTTTTCGCTTGGCACGTCCAGGTATTCCGGCAAAACGCCGCACGTTGGCGTTGTGCCGTGGCAGGTGGCGCCGTCGAACTCGGGGGCGCGGCGGACGCGTAGGTCACTGAAATTGATGTTGAATCCGGCCTCTCGTGCCTGCAGTAGTGCCTTGATCTTGGCGCCGCTCGCGTTATTGGCGAAGTAGATGCCGTCATCGGAGTCCACCGCCGACACGCGATACGCCCTCAGTTGATTACTCATGCCGCATCCCCCCCCGTCCGCCCCGGGCGCGACGGCGGCCAGCGACGCACCGGGCGCAACGGCAGAACGTTGCCGCCGATGGCCTGCGCCCGAGTGCGCGGCAGCGGCGGGAGCGCAGCGCGCTCGGCGTCGCTCAGCGTGCGATCGACGGCGACGATGCCGCCTGCGCCGTCCTGGTGGACGCCGGCGCAGACCTCGCGCAGCCACGCGGCGATCTCGGCGGCGTTGCGGCTGTCGGCGACGTGAATCGTGATCGTGTGCATAGCTACCTCCACGGGGTCTTCGGAGCGATCGGTGCAATCGGCCCGCGAAATTCGGCGCGGCGCGCCACGGAGTCAGTGCGCCGATACCGGCGCTCTCGCCCGGATCGGCTATCGACGACCTCGACCCGCCCGGCCTCGCGCAGCGCACGGAGCGCGTGCTTGGCGCGGGCTGCCGTCGTGTCGGCGGCGTTGGCCAACTCGGCGACGCTCATCGCGGATCCGTCGGCCAGCCGCCCGAGCAGTCGATCGGCCAGCGTGAGCGATGCCGGGCCGGTGGCCTCGGGTTGCGGGCGCACGGACAGGCAGGTGATGCGCGCCGTGTGAGACGGACGCCAGCCACTGCTCGCGTCCGGCAGGCGTGGGCGCAGCGGGCGCCAGGGTGTGTGGGTTGGGTGGATGCTCATGCTGCGACCCCCGCCAAGTGCAGATCCTCGAACGCCCGCACATAACGCGCCTCGACGACGCGGGTGTGCGCGGAGTAGAGCAGGGTGTCGAGCTGCTGGAGCTGCTCGGCGGACAGGCGCTCGATCTCGGCGACGGTGAGCTGTTCGATCAGTGCCGAGAGACTGTCCGCTGGTGTGGATGCGTTCATGCTGCGGCCCTCCGCTCCAGCGGCAGGCAGCCCTGCCGCGAGGCATACCGCCGCTCGACCCGCTGATGCACCTCGGCGCGCAGCGCTTGCCTCAACGCATCAACATCTCGGGCGAGCTGAGCCAGTTCGGCGTCATCGAGATTGCGGTGGTCCTCGATCAGCACCTGGACCGCATCGACGGCCTCAGCCAGCTCAGCGGCGCAGCGCGGGCACTTGTGCGTCTCGGTCTGCCAGGAGTGCTCCCAGACGTGGCCGCACTCGCAGATGCCGGCATACAGGCCGTGGCCCAGATCCCAGACCTCGTAGTCGATGCCGGCGCGGTCCTGCGGGCCGTCGGCGCCGGGGAATTTCGCGAGCATGTCGGCTCGCGTCTCGCAGCTGGCGAGCTGGTCAGCTCGGTAGTCGTGCTCGGCGTAGGCGGTGTCGATGTCGGGGTGCATGGTGGTCTCCCTCGGTTGCGCATTAGTTGCGGCTTCGAGACAGATGTTAGCCATGCCTAACAATCAGGTCAAGAAAAAAGTTAGGCGGGACGAATCACGCCTAACTTCGATGGATTAGCGAGCGATCAACCGGCTGCCCTACGGTTCTCCAGAAGCTCCTTCAAGAGCCGGTCGTAGTACGATTTTTTCTCACCAAGATCATGCACGAGCTGATCGACTTCACTTTGCGGGAAGCCCTCCAGCAGTCTGATGATCGCTTGGTATTTCGCCGGCAGCTCCGATAGTCGCGGGTCATCCCCCGGGTCGTTCGCGGGGGTTGCTGGTGGTTGCTCGTGTCGCGGCTGCTCCTCCATCTCTCCGCGCCCATATAGCAGCCACTCCTGGCGTATGTGCAGATAGCTGCACACCCGAACAAGGTTCTCCCCCTTCAGGTTCTTGATGCCGCCATGCAACCAGCCGTGCACCGTTGGCGGCTTCACGCCGACAGCGCGTGAGAGCTCTGCCGGCGACTTTTCGCGCGCAGTCAGGGCGTCTCGGAGGCGGTCATTCCAAGTCGTTTTCATGTAGGGAAGCCTAACACCTTGAAAAATAGGTGGGCTTAAGCGATCCTTGACCGCGCGATTAGTTTTGCCTAACATTTTCGATATGGACAAAAACGCTGCTATCGACGCAAACGCCGTGATTGACGGTATCGGCGGCACAACCGCAACGGCCAAGCTCTGCAAGATCCGCCCGCCGTCCGTTTCTGGGTGGCGCAAGAACGGTATCCCTGAGTACCGCTTGGACTTCCTGCGGCTCGCACGCCCGGAAGTGTTCCGCAACTTGGACGACCCCGCCCAAACACCCCGCGCCGCCGCCTAACCCACCAAGGAGACCCGGCATGCCCAACAACGACTCAACTCCGACCAGAGAGGTCTCTGTCGCGCCCAGGGCGCCCGACGACTTGCGCCCCACCTTGGTGGCGATCCTGAAGGCTTTGGCTTGTCCCGAGGGCTCGCGCCCCGCGGACCGCCCGCACGGCGACGATCGCGATTAACGGCGCGGGGCACCCGATGCCCTTGCAGCATATCCACGCCGTCGCCCCACCACACCGTTAACGCCGACAGGAGACTGACATGTGCTCATCCGAGGCGCTGAACCGCGCCATCTACGACACCGCTCACGACTTCCCTGGTGGTGTGCCTGCGATGGCGCGGCTGATGGCCGCCAACCCCGGCACGCTCTTCAACAAGGTATCGACGACGCACGAGGGGCACCGCCTCAACGTCTACGAGGCGCTGGCGATGCAGCTGCTGTCCGGGGATCTGCGCATCCTCTATGCGATGGCCGCGGAGCTGGGGCAGGGCTGCTACACGTTGGGCGACTTCTCTGATTGCTCCGATGCGGATCTGCTCGATCGGATCACCACGCTTGGCGCCGCACGCGGGGCCGTCGATCACGAGATCCATCAGGCGTTCGAGGACCGCAAGATCACCCGGGCCGAGGCGGGCCAGATCCGCCAGCGAGTGGAGGCCGCCGTCCGTGCCAATCTGGAGCTGCTGTCGCGGTTGGATGCCCTGGCCGAGGCCGAGACTCAGGCCGAGGAGCGACGGGCGCTGCGCGCCGTAGGGGGCGCGTGATGGATCGGACGATCTCTGCGGAGATGCTGCGCCTCGCCGAGCATGCCCGCGCCGTGGCGCGGCGTGCCGAAGCGCGGTGGCGTGCGCTGGAGTATCGGGGCGACTGGGCTGAGGCTGTTGCGATGCGGCGCCTGGAGCGGCGGATGCTGGCCTCTGGCGAGCGGTTTGCGCGCGAGGCGCGGGAGGTGTCCAGTGCGGCGCACAGCGTGGAATGAGTCCGAGGATGACGCGCTCCATGGACTGCCGTGGAGCGCCCAGCTGATCTACCTGCGCGCGCTGCGCCCACACATGGACTACGCCAGCGGCATCGTCGGGCAGCGGCGCGGGATCTCGCTGCGAGGGCTCGCCGAGACGCTGCACGTCGAGCACGGGCAGGGGCGGCGCGATGCTGGCGATCCCAGTCAGAAGGCCATCCGTCACGCCCTGGAGCTGCTGGAGAAGGCGGGGCTGATCGAGAAGATCCCGGCTGATCGGCGGCTTGTTTTTCGACTCCCCTTGGCCGATACGGATTCGTCTGCCTCCGAGAAGTGGGGCAGACGTGTGGCAGACGTGGGGCAGAGCAAGCGGGGCAGGCAGAAACCCAGCAATGACGCGGCCTCGCCGGAGATGCGGGGCAGACGTGAGGCAGACCCGGAGGCGGGGAAGAGGGGCACACATCCGGATACCGGTATACCGGAAGAAACTACCCCCCATACCCCCCCGTCGTTCGCGCTACCCGATTCGGTGGACCCGGACATCTGGCGCGAGTTCGAGGCGCACCGCCGCGAGATCCGAAAGCCGCTGACCGATCGAGCCCGCAAGACGAACGCCAAGATCCTCGCGCCACTCACCACCGAGCAGCAGCGACAGGTCGTCGAGGCCACCATCTCGAACCGCTGGACGGGGTTGTTCCCGCCAAAGCCCGCACGCCAAACCACCGCAGACCGGAGGCAGCATGCAGCAGACGAACTCAAACGCAACTTCGAGCGCCACGACTGGACACGGCCCGACCCCTGGCACGACCCAGCCCCCACGGACGACTCAGGCTCGCGAGATGCGATCGAGCACATGCCCTGGCACTGAGCCGCTGCCGCGCATGTGGATCGACGGGCTATTCGCCAAGTTCGCCATTTGCTGGCCTCGCGACTGGCATGACCGCGTTGCGCTGGCCGGCGCTGATCGCCTCGCCGGAGAGTGGGGCGAGGGCCTTGCGGGCCTCAAGCCCGAGCAGCTCGACCGCGGTATCCGCTACGCCCGGGAGCACTACGACTGGGCGCCGAGCATCGCGAAGTTCCGGCGCGCTTGCCTTGAGGGCGACTCGACTCCAGAGCAGCGAGCCCGGGAGGCACTGATGGCCCGCCAGCGCGCCGAGCAGGCCGCCCTGCCCAACGGCACGTGGGCCGAGCAGCGCGAGCGAGGGCGGCAGCATCTGGCAGGGCTGCGAGCAGCGCTCGGTGGCGAGCAGCGCCAAGATGCGCCCTCGGATGACGAGATCGCAGACCGTGAGCGCAGACGCGCCGAGCAGCTCGCGGCGCTTAAGGCGCGCGAGACCGAGCGGACCGCGCAGCCTCGGCGCGCACCGGTGTTCGGGTCGCGCGTCGACTCGGATGCCGTCCCGCTTGGAGACCTGGTCGCCGAGGCCAAGCGCAGATCACAGGAGCAAGAGGCAGCATGAACATTTGCACCTTCACGGGGCGCCTGGTCGCTGACGCTGAATCGCGCACAACCCCGTCGGGGACTGAGTTGGTCCGGTTTCGGGTGGCCAGCGATATCGGCTGGGGCGATCGCCGCCAGACGCACTGGCTGGACTGCGTGCTGTTCGGCTCGCGCGGCAAAGCGCTGCTGCAGCACCTGGCGAAAGGGTTGCAGGTGACGGTATCCGGCGAGCTGGAGCCGCCGCGGCAGTACCAGGGGCGAGACGGGGAGCCGCGCATAGCGCAGGGCCTCGTCGTCAGGGACATCGACCTCCAGGGCGGCGCAGGAGGCCGAGGGTGACTGAGGTGCTACTCCCTTACCCGCCCAGCGCCAACCGGATGTGGCGTCACGTCCGTGGGCGGGTCGTGCCGTCGGCGGACGCGGAGCGCTGGCAGCGTGAAGCTGCATGGCGAGCCAAGGCCGCTGGGATCAGATCGACCAGTGGCGATGTCGCGGTGGCGCTGGTGCTGCATCCGCGGCTCACCACCAAGGGGCGCCCGAGCCGACAGCGCCTCGATCTCGACAACATCATCAAGCCGACGCTCGACGCACTGCAGGGCACCGCCTACGACAACGACCGGCAGGTGGTGCGGATTGGCGCGGAGGTTGGCGAGGGGCTGCCGGGTGGCGGCCTCACGATACGGATCAGCGCAGCATGAGGAGGCACTGGATGGATCTCGCCGACACGCTGGAGGGCGTAGCACTCCAGACCCTGGCGCCGCTGCTCGAGCGCGAGCAGGCGCTGCTCGCCGCCGAGCAGATCGCCGCGGCGCTGCTTGATCGGTATCGCGGCTCGCAGGTCTATGTGGGCTCGGCGGCGGCGATCGAGCGTCGCCGCCGAGATCGGGCGATCGCCGACGAGTACGACGGCACCGTCGCCAGCGCTCGCGCCCTGGCGCGCCGGTACGACATCCATGAGATGTCCGTCTACCGCATCGTCGCGCGCGCCAAGGGGCGGGAGCGGGCGGATCGGCGGGCGCGCTAACCCGGATTCACTGACAGGTGCCCAGCAGGCGGCGATGCTGTGGATGTCAACAACCAACCGGAGACGCTCGTATGAGCGATAGCCTACTGACATCCCTGTTGCGCGGGCGCTTGCTCGCCGCCGCGTCCGCTGGCGCGGCTGCCGGCTCGTCCGTGGCCGCTACCGTGACCGACACCGTCGATGAGCTGACGGTTGCCGCGAACGCCGTCCTGGCCCTGGTCGCAACGGTCGCGGCTGTCGTCTCGAAAATCCGTGAGATCCGCCGGGGAGACTGAGATGGCGTTCCGATTCAGTCAGCGCTCGCGTCGCGCCCTGAGGAGCGTGCATCCCGATCTGGTGCGCGTGGCCGAGCGCGCGCTGGAGCTGACCGAGGTCGACTTCGTCGTCACCGAGGGGCGACGCACCGAGGCGCGTCAGCGCGCGCTGGTCGCCGCCGGGGCATCGCGCACCCTGCGCTCGCGCCATCTCACCGGGCACGCGCTCGATGTCGCCGCCTGGGTCGATGGCGGCGTGCGCTGGGACTGGCCGCTCTATCCGCGCATCGCCGCCGCCTTCAAGGCCGCCGCCGTCGAGTTGGGGGTGGCGATCCGCTGGGGTGGGGACTGGCCGCGGTTTCGTGACGGCCCGCACTTCGAGCTCGATCGGGCGGTGTATCCGTGACTGCATCGCTGGAGCATCAGGTCGGCGAGCTGCGGTTGCGCGTCGAGCGCGTCGAGGCTGAGGCGCGCGAGCTGCGTGATGGGCTGACGACGCTCTCCAAGGAGCATGCCATCACCCGCGAGTCGGTGCGCATCTTCACCGAGCTCGTCGACGATGTGCGCGCAGAGCTTGGCGCGACGCGCGCCGATGTTCATCAGGTCCAGCTCGCGTTGCAGCAGCACATGGTCGACGAGGCGCGTGATCGGAGGAGGCAGTTTTCAGCCCAGGTTGCAGCTATCGCTGGGACGACGGGCACGTTGGCTGTGCTGCTGTGGGAAGTGACGCGCAGCGGGGTGTGAGCGGGCGATGCCAAGACTGACGGCAGACCAGTGGGAGAGTGTGCGCGCAGATCGTGAGGCGGGCGCGAGCTTTGGTGAGCTCGCTGCGCGCCACGGCGTAAGCAAGGCCGCAATCGTCAAGCGCGCCAAGAAGGAGTCGTGGGGGGACGGCACGGACGTCGGCGAGGTGGTGCGCCGCAAGGTGACCGAGAAGGTGACCGGCGTGGTGACCGTCGGTGACCCGCAAAAAAAGGCCGCCGCCCTGGATGCCGCGGCGGATCGTGCTGCCGCTGTCGTGCGTCGCCAGCAAGACGACTGGGACGCGCACCGAGAGCGCTTCGGCTCCGTCCCGGTCGACTTTGATGCGGGCAAGCTCGCCAAGATCAGCGCCGAGATGCTGGCGATCAGACAGAAGGGCGAGCGCGCAGCATGGGGGCTGGAGGAATCAGAGAAACCAAAAGACCGTGCCTCCCCGGTCGTCTTCTACCTCCCAGACAATGACCGCTGACACCATCATCCGTCCGCAGCCCGGCCCACAGGAGCAGTTCCTGTCGAGCCCGGCGGATATCGTCATCTACGGGGGCAGCGCCGGCGGCGGCAAGACGTTCGCTTTGCTGCTCGAGGGGATGCGCCATAGCGGGTTGGCCGAGTTTGGTGCCGTCATCTTCCGTCGCGAGTCGACGCAGATCACCAACGAGGGTGGACTCTGGGATAGCGCCATGCAGCTCTACCCTCAGGCCGGTGCTCGCCCGTTCAAGTCGCCCAAGCTCGGGTTCGCGTTCCCGGCCGGCGCGCGGGTGACCTTCGGGCATCTCAATCAGGAGGCTGACGTCCTGAACTGGCAGGGCGCCCAGATTCCGCTGATCTGCTTCGATGAGCTGACCCACTTCTCGCGCGCCCAGTTCTTCTACATGCTTAGCCGCAACCGCTCGACCTGCGGCGTGCGCCCCTACGTTCGCGCCACCACGAACCCGGATGCCGACTCCTGGGTTGCCGAGTTCATTGGCTGGTGGATCGACGACGAGAGCGGCCTCCCCATCCCGGAGCGCGCCGGCGCGCTGCGCTACTTCGTCCGCGTTGACGACGCGGTGCACTGGGCTGACTCGCGCGAGGCGCTGGCACAGGCGCACGGCGTGAGCCCTGAGGACGCCAAGAGTGTGACATTCATCCCGGCCAGCGTGTTCGACAACCAGGCACTGCTCGAGCGCGACCCGGGGTATCTGGCCAACCTGAAGGCACTGGGGCGCGTTGAGCGTGCGCGCCTGCTTGAGGGTAACTGGCGCGTGCGCCCCGCCGCCGGGCTCTATTTCCCTCGCCACGCCGTCACCCTGCTGGATGTTGCGCCGACCGACATCGTTGAGCGGGTGCGCAGTTGGGATCTGGCGGGGACTGAGCCGACGCAGGACAGCCCCAGCCCCGACGCAACAGCTGGCGTATTGATGGGGCTGCAGAAAAACGGGCGCTACGTTGTGTTGGACGTGGCGCATCTGCGCGCTCGCGCGCACCGCGTGCGCCAGACGCTATCTGCCGTTGCTCAGCAGGACGGGCATGCCACGAAAATAACTATCCCACAAGACCCCGGGCAGGCCGGGAAAGACCAAGCCGCCTCGATTATCGCTGGGCTGGCCGGGTACTCGGTATCCGCTCGCCGCCCTAGCAGCGACAAAATCACCCGTGCCGAGCCTCTTTCAGCGCAATGGCAGGCTGGGAATGTCGACGTATTGCGCGGCCCATGGGCGGAGGCGTTCTTGGCAGAGATGGAGTCGTTCCCCGTCGGCCACGATGACCAGGTCGATGCTGCCGCTGACGCTTTCGCTGCGCTTGCGCGCGGCGTGACCGACTACTCGCTCGCTCGCAGCGCCGGCCAGCGCGCCGCGCACCACCTTGATGATGCCGCGCCCACTCTCACCGCCGCCGGCTGGGGCACGGTTGCCGGCGCATCGAAGGCCTACGGACTCTGATCATGACGCATCGCCTCCACTCCAGCGGTCTGCTGCTCCCCGCCGACTTCGCCGAGCCAGCCCCCGATCTGCGTGAGATCGCCAGCACGCGCGATGGGCGCGATATCACTCGCGGCTATGTCACGCCGATGGCTCAGCTCGCTCCCCAAGACACCATTCTGCAGGCGCGCGGCGGCGGAGACTGGGCGATCTACCAGCAGGTCAAGAGCGACCCCCAGGTCGGCGCCACACTGCAGCAGCGCCGCCTCGCCGTCACCAAGACCGAGTGGGAGGTGACCCCGGGCGGCACGCGCCGCATCGATCAGCGGGCTGCCGAGCTGCTCAAGCAGACGCTCGACCGCATCCGCTGGGACGCCGTGACCGCCGCGATGCACTGGGGCGTGTTCTACGGCTGGGCGGTCGCCGAGTGTCTGTGGTCGCGCGAGGGTGAGCGCGTGGTCCTCGATGCCGTGCGCGTGCGCGACCGCACTCGTTTCGTCTTCGATGGAGGGGGGCGGCTGCGACTCAAGACGCTGGCGAACGCCGAGGGTGAGATCCTCCCTGAGCGCAAGTTCTGGACGTTCGCCACTGGCGCCGATCATGACGACGAGCCCTATGGTCTCGGGCTCGCCCACTGGCTCTACTGGCCGGTCCTTTTCAAGCGCGCCAACATCAAGTTCTGGTTGATCGCCGCCGAGAAGTTCGGCAGCCCGACCGCGCTCGGTGTCTTTCCGCCCGGCGCCACGGCGACTGAGCAACAGAAGCTCCTGACCACCCTCCAGGCCATCCAGACCGACGCCGGGGTCATCCTGCCCGAGGGCATGACGATCGATCTACTGGAGACCAAGCGCACCGGCGGCGCCGACTATGCCGCGCTCTGCGACTACATGGATGCCGCCATCGCCAAGCTGACCCTGGGGCAGGTGATGACCAGCGAGGCTGTCGGCGGACAGTACAAGGCCGAGGTGCAAGACGGCGTCAAGGATGACCTCGTCAAGAGCGACGCGGACCTGCTGTGCGACAGCTTCAATCGCGGCCCGGTGCGCTGGCTCGTCGACTTCAACTACCCCGGCGCCGCCTACCCCAAGGTCTGGCGCCGGGTTGACGACGACAACGACATCCCGCCCGACGCCCTCAATGCGTACGCTATGGGTGTTGAGCGCCTGGCCAGGCTCATGCCCATTCCCGCTCGACACATCTACGAGATCACCAAGATCCCCGAGCCGAGCGGCGAGGAGGCGCTGCTCACCCCGCCGACGGCACCGACCCAGGCGGGCGGGCTCCAGTCTGGGTCGCTCGATGCCGATCCACCAGCCTTCGCCGAGAGTGATGGTGAGGGCGCCCAGGCTCTCATCGATGCCGAGGGCGAGCGCGACCCGGGTTGGGGGCAGGTGATGGATGAGCTGCTCGCGCCGCTCTTCTCGGCGCTCGCCGAGGGGCAAGCGCCTGAGCAGATCCTCGCGCGCATGGACGAGTGGTATCCAGCCATGGATGACGGTGCGCTCGTCGATCTACTGACCCGCGCCATTGCCGCCGCCGAGGCGAGCGGCCGCCTGGAGGTCGGGGGGCGGGCATGAGCGCAGAGCTCGCCGCGCTCTTCCAGCTCCCACCGGAGCAAGCAGCGCGCTATCTGGAGGCGAAAGGTTACGCGCTCACCTGGGACTGGTGGGAGATGGTGCGCGGGGCGCATGCTCGCGCCTTTACCGTGGCCAAGGTCGCGCGACTCGACATCCTTCAGGATATCCGCTCCGCCGTCGAGACTGCGCTCCAGGAGGGGCGCACGGAGCGTTGGTTTCGAAGCGAGCTCGAAGAGGCGCTCCGCAAGAAAGGATGGTGGGGGCAGCGGCTCGACGCCGACGGTCGCCCGTATCAGGCCGGCAGCCCTCGTCGGCTCCAGACCATCTATCGCACCAACCTTCAGAGCGCTTACATGGCCGGGCGTCAGCGCCAGTTCGACATCGAGCGCGACCGTGCGCCCTATGTGCAGTACCTGGCCGTGCGCGACAGTAGTACCCGGCCAGCGCACGCCGCGCTGCACGGCAAGGTCTTCCGTCTCGACGACCCGGCGTGGGACGTCGTCGCGCCGCCCAACGGATTCAATTGCCGCTGCCGCGCGCGCAATCTCAGTCAGCGTGAACTCGATGCGCGCGGCCTCAAGGTCGAGGGTGACGCCCGCATCGAGGCGCGCCAAGCACCTGATGCGCCGCCGGGTCTGGATCTGCGGCGCGGCGTCTCCGTGCCGGGCCCCGAGGGCGGCCGTCGCACCCTATGGGTCGACGCGGGGTGGGATGCCAACCCGGGGCGATCGGCCCCCTGGGTCGACATCGAACTCTGGAGTCGGGTGCGCGCCACGCTACCTGATGAGCTGGCCGCTCAAGCGTTGCGTGAGCACGCGCTGCACCCGGCCCGGCTCGCCGCCTACGACGACTGGGTCGATGCCCGCCTCGCGCAGGGCGCCGCGCGCGGCTTGGAGTGGGTCATCGGGTATCTGGGCGCAGCGGATGTTGCGGCACTGACCGATCGCGGCGGGGTGGTGGCCAATGGCAGCATCGTCCTCGCGGATCGGCTACTGGTCGGCCCCAAGGCGCGGCGGCATGAGTCAGCCGGCAACGCGCTGTCTGCCGACGAGTGGAAGGCCGTGCCGCGACTACTCGCTGAACCCGAGGCGGTGTTGTACGACACCATCAACAAGACGCTGCTCTACGTGCTGCCAAGCCAAGACGGGCGCAAGGCCAAGGTCGTCATCGAAGGCGGGCGGATCGAGCGCAAGCGTGCGGCCTATGAGTCGGTGCGCACGGCGTTCAAGGTGCAGGCTAGTGACCTGCGCAGCAGGCAGTACGAGGTGCTGCGCGGGTCGCTATAGAGGGGTGGACGAGTGGGAGGCCTGCCGTCCCTCCATCCGGCGACCGCGACCGCGGCCCCCGCGCCAGCGCGCAGAAAGTTTCTGGCGTCACTCGTCCCCGACGGAGTATAGCCCATGCCAAATTTCACGATCGAGGTGCAAGACCGTCCGTTGCGTGAGGCGCTCGACCGACTGACCCGTCGCCTCGAGGATGCATCCCCAGCGATGGAGGACATCGCTCGCGCGCTCCAGAACCACGCCGAGGACGCATTCCAAGCCGAGCGCTCCCCCTTCGGCGAGCCCTGGCGGGACCTCAAGCCCGCCACCAAGGCGCGCCGCGCGCGGCGTGGGCACTGGCCGGGCGCCATTCTGAGCGATACCGGGGGGCTGGCCGGCAGCATCAGCCGCCGCGCCGGCGCGAATTTCGCCGAGGTCGGAGCCGGCAAGGAGTACGCCGCCATCCATCAGTTCGGCGGGCGCGCCGGCATGCCCCCTGGCCCGGCCGCTGTCCCCGCGCGCCCCTTCCTGCCCATCGACCAAGCCGGCGATCTGCCGGAATCCCTCAAGCGCGAGGTGCTCGACATCCTCGACGAGTACCTGCGCTAACCCAAATTAACTGACCTGACGCGTGCGCGTGACCACACTCGGCCACATGAACGCTATCGACATCTTCAGCGCCGGCGCGCACACCGCGATGAGTGGGGTCAAGTTGTCCTTCTCCGAGGCCGACCTCGAGGCCACCGTCAGCGCCTACGATCCAGCCCTCCACGAAGCGCCCATCGTCGTCGGCCATCCCAAGCACGATGCCCCGGCCTACGGCTGGGTCCGCACCCTGGTGCGCGATGGGGCCACCCTGCGCGCCGTCCCCGACCAGATCGATCCGGCCTTCGCCGAGCTGGTCGCCGCCGGGCGCTACAAGAAGATCTCCGCCTCCTTCTACCACCCCGACGCTGAGGCCAACCCGGCGCCCGGCACCTACTACCTGCGCCATGTCGGCTTCCTTGGTGCGCAGCCGCCAGCAGTCAAGGGGTTGCGCGATGCCCAGTTCGGCGAGGAAGAGGCGGGCGTGGTGACGCTCGAGTTCGCCGACCCCCACCCCCCAGAGGAGCCCATGGACAAGCCATCCAACACCCCGCCCAAGCGCGAACCCCTCAAGCCGGACGCCGTCGACTTCGCCGAGCGCGAGGCTGCGCTGGCGGCTCGCCAAGCCAAACTCGACGCCCGCGAGAAGGCCTTGGCCGAGCAGGAAGCCTCCGCCCGCCGTCGCGCTCATGTCGAGTTCGCCGAGCGCCTCATCACCGAGGGTCGACTACTCCCCAAGGACCGCGACGGCTTGATCGAATTTCTCGCCGCCCAACCTGCCGAGACCGCGATCGAGTTCGGCGAGGGTGATAGCGCCTTCAAGGGTGCCGCGCTCGATTGGCTCACAGGCTTCCTCTCCACCCTCCCGCAGCAGGTCGACTTTGCCGAGCGTGCCGCGCCCGAGCAGGGGTCGCCGTCCAGCAAGGGCCGCTTTGCCGCGCCCGCCGAGGCCCAGGTCGACCCCGAGCGTCTCGCGCTGCACGGCCGGGCGCTGGCCTACCAGGAGGCCCACCCTGGCGTGTCCTACGCCGACGCCGTCCTGACTGTTCAAGGAGCCTGACATGCAACGCTTTCCCCTCTTCACCCGCACCCTGACGGCCGTCGGCACCGTCAACCCGCACCGCTTTGCTCGTGCCGACGGCGCCCAGGCCGGAGCCGGCGACATCCCGCTCGGCATCACGCCGCCGGATATCCAGGAGGTCTATGCCGTCACTCTGCTCGGCGACGAGATCCTCGAGGCCGGCGAGGCGTTCAGCGCCGGCGAGCTGCTCGCCCCGGACGCCGAGGGCCGCGGCATCCGCGCCTCGACCGGGTATGCGCTGGCGACAGATGACGCCACCGCTGCTGGCGACCTGGTGTCCGTGATGCTGCTCCAGCCGGGCAGTGTGCGCCCGGTCTACTACGACAGCGACGGCGCCATCGCCCCCAAGGGTGTCGCCCTCATCACCGGCGGCACCGGTATCGGTGGCCTCACGCTCGCCGCGCCGCAGCCAGGACAGCAGGTCACCATCCGCGTCGACACCCTCGATAGCGGTAGCGTGGTGCTGACCCTTGCTGAGGGCGCCACCTTCGACGATCTGACCAGCAACACCGCAACCTTCGACGCCATCGGTGAGGAGCTGGTCTTGCGCGCCCTCGATGATGTGACCTGGAAGGTCATCAAGAACACCGGCGCCGTCGCTCTGAGCGCGGTCTGATCAGGAGCCCTCCATGCCTCTCAACACCCAGAACGCCCGCATCGTCGATCCGGTCCTGACCAACCATGTGCGCGGCTACAAGAACCCCGATGTGCAACGCATCGGCTCGGTGCTCTTCCCGCGCGCCCCGATCGCCAAGCGCGGCGCCAAGATCGTGCGCTTTGGCAAGGAGGCGTTCCGGCGTCACCCGACCGAGCGCGCCCCGGGAGATCGCATCCGTCGGGTCCGGGTCGGTTACACCGGCGACTCGGTCAATCTCTTCCAGCACGCGCTTGCTGGCGAGGTGCCGCGCGAGCTGCTGCAGGAGGCTGAAGGCGTGCCGTCGGTCAACCTCCAGATGCGTGCCATGGCGCTCCCCGCAGAGGTCATCGAGCGCGAGAAGGAGATCAAGGCCGCCACCATCGCCTCCAACCCCACGAGCTACGCCGCCTCCAACCACTCCGCTCTGACCGGTGTCTCGCGCTGGAACGGCTCCTCGGCGGCGATCAGCGCCGATGCTGACGCCGCCCAGGACATGATCCGCTCCAAGACCGGGCGTCGCGCCAACGTGCTCGCGGTCGGCCCCGCCGTGGCGCGCCGACTGCGCCGCAGCGAGGCGATCATCAGCAACTTCTTCACCGGCAACACCCGCCCGGATCGCGTCACCGACGCCCAGATCGCCGAGTTCTTCGGCGTCGCCCGCTTCGTCGAGGGGACCGATACCGTGGTGGAGGGTAAGGATGCCGATGGCGGCGACTTCAAGGATATCTGGGGCAACGTCGCCATCCTGGCCTATGTGCCAACGGTTACCGGCGATGGCGACATCGAGGTGCCGAGCTATGGCTACGAGTACTACCTGCAGGGTCACCCGATGGTCGAGCCGGGGCGCTGGGACGCCGACACCAAGACCTGGGTCTATGACGTCATCGACGAGTATCAGCACGTCCTCACTGCGATGGACGCGGGATTCCTGTTCTCCAACGTGATGGACCTGAAGACGCCGTAACCCTCGCGCCGCCATGACCATCACGCCGCTCGACCTCGCGCGCATTCACGGCATCCATGGCCTGGCGCAGATCACCGCGCCACCGGGGTTTGCGCCGCCGCCTGACGACCTGCTCCTCGCTACCTTGCGCGGCGAGGATCGCGCGGGCTGGACGCCTGAGGAGCAGGCAGCGGCCGACGCCGCGGCGGCGACCATCCAGGCGGCGGTCGATACCGCCAACGCCATGATCGGGCGCGTGAGCGCCGGGCGCGTACTCAGCGAGGACGAATCGCGCCTGCTGGCCGCCTACGCCACGGACATCGCCCGTTACCGCCTCTACGACGAAGGCGTGCTGGCCGACGACGATCCGGTCAATCGTCGTGCCGAGGCCGCCGTTCGCTTCCTCGAGCGCGTCGGTGCCGGCACCGAAACTCTTGGCGTCGCGCCGCTTGGCGGTGCTGGTGCACCTGTCGCTTGGGCGCCTGAGCGGCAGTTCAGGCACGACACCCTGAAGGACTACTGATGCCCTCGCTGCTCGCCCTCGGCCCCGAGATCGTCGAGCGCCTCGCCGCGCACCTCCCCGCGACCGTGCAGGTTCTGGAGGGGCGTAGCGCCGAGGACTTCGCGCGGCCCACCCAGATCGCCCCCGCCATCTACGTCATTTACGACGGTGGCGCCATTGCCCAGTCGCGCCCTGACGCCCGTGCCGCGCGCATCACCCAGCGCTGGCTGTGCGTGTGCGTGGCGCGCAACCTCCGCGAGCTGGCCAGCGGTGCCGCCGCGCTGAATGACGCCGGCGCGCTCGCCGATGGCGTGCTCGAGGCGCTGATGGGTTGGCAGCCCGAGGGCACCAGCCAACCGCTGACGCTCACCGATCTGCCAACCCCGCGATACGACACCGGCTACCAGATGGTGCCGCTTGCGTTCACCACAGAACTCGTCCGCAAGACGACCGCCGCTTAACGGAGACCCTTCATGCCCATCACCACCCAAGCCTACCGACCCACCCTCAACGCCGGCCAGGTCTACCTGCGCCTGGCCGGCAGCGACGCCCCGCTCAAGGCCATCGGCAACGTCTCGGCGCTCGACTTGGAGATCAGCGAGGACGAGAAGACCCTCACCGACTACACCCAGCCCGGCGGCGGGCAGTGGGCCTCGGTCTCGCGCATCACCGGCATCAACGCCAAGATGACCCTCCACGACCTCGACCCCGACAACCTCGCCCGCGCCGTCTACGGCACCACCAACGCCGTCACCGGGGCAAGCGTCACCGGTGAGGCCCACACCGCCCACCCCGGCGGGCTGATCCGGCTCGCCCACCCGGGGCCCGCCGAGGTCACCGTCACCTCCGACCCCGCCGGCACCACCTATGTCGCCGGCGCCGACTACGAAGTCCGCCCTGAAGGCATCCTGATCCTCGACGGCGCCATCGCCGACGGTACCGCCATCCTCGTCGACTACACCCACGCCGGCTACAACGCCATCGAGGCGCTCGCCGGCGGCAGCGCGGTCTACGAGCTGTCCTTCGGTGGCCTCAACGAGGCCAACTCCAACAGCCCGGTGGTGCTCGACATCTTCCGCCTCAAGATCGGCGCGGCCACCAACCTCTCCATGCTCGGCGACGACTTCGCCGCCCTCGAGGTCACCGGCAAGGTGCTGCTCGACCCCACCAAGACCGGTGCCGGCAAGTCCAAGTACTTCCGCGTGCAGATGGTCTGACACCCCTGATGCGCCTCACCCGGCTCGATACCGGCGCCGCGCTCGACCTCCCGGATGATCTCTACTGGGAGGACGAGCACGCCCGCACCGGCGTGCGCCAGAGCATCACCCCCAGCCTCAGTGGCGCAGCCCTGGTCCAGGTCGCCACCCTGCAATATCGCGCCCTCACCCTCCGCCCCTGGGCTGAGGACGCCGCCTGGATCGACCGCGCCCAGCTCGACACCCTCAGCGCCTGGGCCGCGTTCCCCGACCTCGAGATGACGCTTGAGCGCCACGGCCACAGCCACCAAGTCCGGTGGCGCTACGACAGTGACGGACGCGCCATCCTCGCCGAGCCCGTGCTCTATGCCGCGGATCAGACGCCGTACTGGCGGGTGACCTTGATGCTGTTGGTGGTGTAGGGCGATACTCCAGAGCGATCAATCCAAGGAGTCGCAAGGGAGGGGCCATGGGCGGCGTAACTGACATGGAGTGGCGGCACTGCCGGAAGTGCGGCTACCAGACGATGACGAGCAAGGATGCGGTGACCTGGGTGTGCCAGAGTTGCGGGGCGGAGAATACGGGGCGGCCCAAGTACACGCCTAAACCGGTGCGCAGGCAGGGCCCCAAGAAAAGCACCAGCAAGCTACCCCCTGGGCACGTCGTCTGGCTGTCGATTGCGGGCGTCGTAGCGCTGTCGGTAGTTGTTTCCTCGGCTCAGCCGGCAGATGCACCCATCTTCACCGCTATCGCGGGAGTCGCCTACATACTGGCGTTTGGTGCTGCTGCTTTTGCCGTATATTTCCTGCCCGCAATAGTCGCGAAGATACGGCGTCACAGCAAAATCGAGGCGCTCATCGCGCTCAACCTTCTTCTCGGCTGGACCTTCTTTGGCTGGGCTGCAGCGCTAGTCTGGGCTTTCATGGAAGATAACCAGCCTCGCGCCGCATCCAGCAACTCAGGCGCTGGTTAATCTTTGAGGGAGGGCAAGCGGCGTCTGACGACGCAGCCGCTTGACACCCTCCCGCAGACCCTCCTATGCTTTCCGCCAGAGGCGTGGAAACCTCTTCAACGCGGACACCGCACCCGTCAGACATGCGGTATTTTTGTTTGTGCGCCCGCGCCAGATTTCGCTGGCCGGGAGTGCGGGAAATACAAGACCGGGAAACCGGAAATACCTGCGCGGTCTCGTTGAGCCGTTCCACCCTCCTGGCCGCCCCTCGGGGCGTTTCGCGTGGAAGCAATCAACGGAGGTCATCATGGCCGCTATCCAAAACTCCCCATCCATCTCGATCGGCGACATCACCATCCGCCAAGACGCCGAAGGGCGCTATAGCCTCAAGGATCTGCATTTAGCGTCAGGTGGAGACGCCAAAAACCAGCCGGCAAACTGGCTGAGAGGACAGCAGACACAGGCTTTGATCGCCGAGCTGACCGTTCCTCAGATTCGAGGAACGGAACAAAAACAACCAGTTATAGTCATCCGAGGTGGAGACCCCGAGAAACAAGGCACCTACGTCGTCCGCGAGCTGGTCTACAGCTACGCCATGTGGATCAGCCCGAGCTTCCACCTCAAGGTCATCCGCACCTTCGACGCGGTGATGACCGGGCACGCCGCCGCGATCGAGACCCTGCTCCCCTCCGAGCAGCAAACCCTCTCCGAACTCGCTCAACGCAAGGTCGCCCACCTCGCGCCCGCACTCCAAGGCAAGGGCTTGGCCGAGATCTGGTCGCGGCTGCACAACAAGTTCCGCATCGCCAAGTACAGCCAGCTGCCACGGACCCGGCTCGCCGACGCCATCGTGTACATGGCCAGCATGGAACTGCGCGGCGTCCCCAACGCCGATCACGCGCCCCGGCGCCCCGCCTCCGAGCCGCTGACCAACAACGACATGGCCAACCTGCGGCGGGTGATCTGGCTCATCAGCCATCGCTTCCACTACGAGCAGGCGTGGACCCAGGGCGTGTGGTACGCGCTGCGCGATGCGACCGGGGTGCGCTCGCCCAACCGCTTCACGGTGGACAACCTCCCGGTGCTCACCCAGGAGATGCGGCGCATCCTGCAGGCCGTCGAACCGCTGGTCCAGATGCGCAACGAGGCCGAGCTGGAGGTGCTGCGCCGCGTGGTGCGCCGGCGCGAACAGGCCGAGCCGCTGATCGAGGACTGGCGCGCACGCCTGATGCGATCGGCCAAGGAGGATCGCGGCGAGATCGCACACACGCTCTCGGGCTGGATGGAGCGCGACCTCGAAGAGCTGGCGGCGCGCGCCCAGGCCGGACGGGACTATCCCGAGGTCGCCGAACCGACCGAGCAGCGCCGGCACTGAGGCCAGACCGGCGCCAGGGAAGGCGCCGCGCAGCGCCCGCCCCGCTAACCCGTTTTCACTGACAGGTGCCCGTCTGGCAGCGATGCTGCCAGCATGGCAGACGATCTCAAGCTCAAACTCCGCATCGACGCCGACAGCAGCGAGGCCGAGGCCGCGCTCGATGGCGTCAAGTCCTCACTCGGTGGTGTTGGCGACGCCGCCCGTCAGGCCGACGCAGACGCCGCCTCGCCGCTGGAAACGCTCGGCGGCGAGGCGGCGTCTGCGGCTGAGCGCGGCCTGGATCGCGTCGGCGCTGCGGGTGGGCGAGCGGGGAAGCAGGCAGGTGACGGTCTGGATCGCATTGCCGACGAGGCTAGAGACGCCACTGACGCTACCAACGGGGCTGGCGCCGCCCTTGGTGGCTTGGCCAAGGCGGCGGCTGGAATCGCTGCCGGCGCTGTCACTTTAGACGCCATCAAGGACCTGGCTACCACGCTACTCGACGCCGGCATGCGCGCCCAGGACCTGCGCAGCGATCTCGCCTTCGCCGCCGGAGGCGTCGAAGAGGCTGACGAGGTCATGCGGGCGCTCAGGGTCACCGCTGACGACCTGGGGGTGCGCGCCGACGAGCTGGCCCAGGCTTGGATTCGCCTCAAGAACCTCGGCCTCGACCCCTCGCGGGAGGCATTGGAAGCCTACGCCAACGTCGCTGCCGGCAACTCGGGCAAGTCCATCATGGACTTCATCGAGGCCGTGGCCGACGCCTCCGTGGGGGAGTTCGAGCGCCTCAAGGAGTTCGGCATCAAGGCGACCGTCGAGGGCGAACGCGTCGCACTGTCCTTCAAGGGCACGACGGTCGAGATCGAGAACGACGCCAAGGCCATCCAGGACGCCCTGCGCAAGATCGGCGAGACCGAGTTCGCCGGCGCGCTGGAGGCGCGCGCGGGCAACGCGAGCACGGCACTGGACGCGCTTAACGAGTCCGTGGGCCGATTGACCGCAAGCCTTGCCGAGGACTCCGGGCTGCTCGGGCGAACCACCAGCTTGGCCGGGGCGCTCACCGAGCTGGCCAACGCGATCGAGGCGCCCAACCAGCGCGCCGAGCAGATGTCCAGCACCCTGGGGGTGATGGATACCGCACTCAAGGTAGCCAGCAACCCCGTCGGCGCGTTGATCGGCCAGCTTGACAGCATGGGGGTCAACGCTGAGGGCGCGACAAAGGCCATAGCTTGGCTGGTGCGCGACGCCAAGGGTCTCGAGGAGGCGGCTGGGGAAAGCACCGACGCGCTCAAAGAGCACGGCGATGCCGTAGACGGCAACACTGACGCCCTGATGAGCGCCGAGGATGTCGCCAAGGCATACGCCAAGGCGCTCAGCGATCTGGCTGCCGAGCGTCAGCTCGAACTCGCCGCCGCCGAGCGCGCCACCGAGCAACTCCAATCCGAGATCGACCTGCGCGTCGATCACCTCCAGCACCTCGCCGACGAGGCCCGCGCCCGCGGCGATGAGACTGAGGCGCTGCGCCTGGAGGCGCAGGCGCGCGACACGGCAATCAATGGCATCGGTCAGCTGATCGCAGCCAAGGAACGGGAGCTGGCCGCAGCGCGCGCCTCAGCGACTGCCCGGCTCGACGACGCCGAGGCCGCCGGCATGGAGGCGCAACAGATCGCCGCGCTCAAGGGTGACCTCGACGCCGGCATCGAGGCGCGCCTGCGCGAGATCGAGACGATGCGCGAGGAGATGCGCCATCGTCAGATGCTCAACGACATCAACAACAACGTCACCGACACCACCCGCAACCTCTCCGACAGCCAGCGCGACCTCGGCAATAGCGCCAAGGATGCAAGCGACGGTGTGCAGCGGGTCGTCGGGTCGAGCAACGACCTCAACATCGCCTTTCTGAACAGTCGCGAGCAGATCCGCAACGCCATTGCTGATCTGCGCGGCTACTCCTCGGCGGCGGCTGATGCCGTCGAGGAGATCGTCAGCGGCCTCGATCGCTGGGACAACAAGATCCGTGCGATCCAGGCGCTGGAGGCGAGCGACTTCGTCGGCGACGGCGCGGTGGACGAGGCCTCGGCGCGCATCGCCCAGCTCGAGGCCGAGCTGGAAGCGACCGGCGCCACGGCTGATGCGCTTGCCGAGCGCGTCGACATGGCCTTCAACGTGCTGCGCGACACCGATGCCGTGGTGCTCGCGATCACCCAGCTCAAGCAGGAGGTCATCGAGGCCGAGATCGCCGCCGAACGTCTGGCGCAGCGCGGCGAGCGGCTGCAGACCGAGTTCGGCAAGCTCGGCGAGGCGCTCGACGCCGGCTCGATCGGCCTGAGCGAGTATGCCGATAAGCTCGACCGCCTGATCGATGCCAACTACCGCCTCGGCGAGGAGGAGCTGGAGCCGTTGCGCGCGGCGCTCGACGATGCGCGGCGCAAGATGGCCGACTTCACCGAGTCAGCCCAAGCCGGGCTGCGCGACCTGCAGGCCGAGTGGGCCGAGCTCAACGGCCAGCAACTCCAGGCGCTGCTCCTCGAGCAGGAGGCGCAACGCCTCGAGATCGAGATGGCGCTCGCCGAGGCCAAGCGCGACGGCAACACCGAGGCGATCCGCGCGCTCGAGGACCAGCTCGAGGTGCTCGAGCAGATCCAGGCCGTCGAGCGCGAGCGCGCCGCCGAGGCCGAGGCCCAGGCCGCGATCGAGGCGGCGGAGGCCGAGGCCGAGGAGGCCGCGCGGCGCGCCGCGCTGAGCGATGCCGATCGCGCCCATGAAGACAGCATCGCCACGCTCGAGGCGCGGCTGCTCGAGGCGGTGCGCGCCCAGGACCAGGCGCTCGAGGACGCCCTGGCCGCGCAGATCGCCGCCGAGCGACAGCGCCACGAGGAGACCCTGGCCAACCTCGAGGCCGAGTCCGCGGCGCGCGCGAGCACCGATGCGGCGAGCACCGTCGGCACGACCTCGGGTGCGACGGGGAGCACTGGCACGGCGAGCGCGAGCCGCACGATCGACGTGCGTCTGAGCGTCAACGGCGCATCCGGCGGCACCGTCAGCGTCGCCGACGCGGCCAGCGCCGACACCCTCGAGGCCTTCCTCGCGTCACTCGAAACCGCCGCCGCCGTGGCGGCCTGAGACCCTACCGATGCCCATCCAGGAAGCAAACATCGTCTTCGTCGAGAGCCAGGTGATGGACGACGTCCCCGAGGGCGGCGGCGCCGCCACCGGGCGCGAGATCGTCGACGGCGCGCTCAACAACGTCTTCGAGGATATCTCTGACCTCGACCGCGCCTACGGCCGCTTCAACCTGAGGAAGCTCGCGCTGGCGGTGCGCAGCCTCGACACCAGCCTCTACGGCGGCGCCAAGCTCGCCCTCACCGCGCTGCCGCGCGACCCCGCCGTCGGCTACACCCTGTTTCGCACCGCCGACCCCTTCGATACCCGCGCCCAGGCCGCCGACCGCGTCCAGGCCTATCTCTACAAGGGGCCGATGTGGCCGGGCGTGCTCTTCGACGACCACATCGCCGGGATGCGCGCCATCCGCATCATCCAGCGCGCCGGCGCCGCGCTACCGCCGATCGGAAAGACCCTGGTGCTGATCCACCACGAGGGCGCGGCCGATGCCGTCGAGCAGTACGTGCGCGTGATCGACGTCGAGACCGTCGAGACCACCTTCACCGACGCCAACGGCGACTACACCCGCTGGGTCGTCACCCTGACCCTCAAGGACGCGCTGCGCCACGACTTCGCCGGCCACACCCCGCGCCGCGACGACCTCTACGACTACGACCAGGGCGCGCGGCTGCGCGACACCACGGTGGCCGACGCCGCGCGCTACAGCGGCGCCCAGCCGCTGGCCGAGCCCGCCCAGTCGGGCGACCTGCGGGTGCGCGCGGCGAGCCTCTACAGCCAGCTCGTCCCGGCCAGCCAGACCGAGACGCCGCTGCCCGATCAGCGTCTGGCCGACTCGCTGACCCTGCACGTCGATGCCGGCGGCGGTCACGCGGTCGAGGTCGCGCAACCGGCGCACACCCGCTCGCGCCCGGTCACCGCCGAGAACCGCCGCCTCAACTGGATCGAGACCCTGTCGCCGCCGCCGGCGCCGGGCACGCTGCGCGTCGCCTTCATGGCCCAAGGGGTGTGGTACGAGCTGGCCGAGGACGGCGCCGGCACCCTCGGCGGCACCGATCCCAGCCTCGGCGCCGGCACCTATACCGCCGCCACCGCCACCGCGGCGGTCACCCTGGGGGCGCTGCCCGATGCCGGCTCGCAGCTGATCTGGACCTGGGCGAGCCCGGTGCACTACAGCATCCGCGCCGGGGCCAGTGCGACGGTCGATCCCCGGGGCGCGTTGCTCGAACGCCAACTGCCCGAGGCCGAGCGGCCCTATGTCCCCGGCTCGCTGCGCGTCGACTATGTGCGCGCCGCCACCCCCCTCACCCTGAGCGCCGCCCCCGACGGCAGCATCACCGGTGCCGGCGTCAGCGGCAGCATCGATCGCGCCGGGCGGCTGCGGCTGTTCTTCACCGAGCTGCCCGACCCCGAGACCGAACTCACCCTGCGCTGGGACCATCAGCTCCCCGAGGACGCCCAGCTCGACCCGGTGCAGCTCGAGCGGAGCGCGCCGGTCACCGCCGCCCAGACCTTCGACTTCGGCCAGGCGCTCACCCCGGGCGGGGTGTCGCTGGTGGTGCCCTTCATCGCCCCGGATGCCACCACCGTGGTCGAGATCACCCTCTACGACGACGGCGCCGGCGCGCTGGTCTCGGGCGATGCGACCCTGGTCGGCGACCCGCCGACGGCGGTCAGCGGCCAGACCCTCGGTAGCGTCGACTATGCCACCGGCCTGTGCACCATCGACGGCACCCTCGCGGTGCCGGAACAGGTCTATGTCACGACCACCTCGGAGGGGTGAGACATGCGCATGACCGAGATTCGCACCGGCGGCACTCCGACCTGCGGCAGCGATGAGCGCTACTACCCCGGCATCGGCTGTCTGGGGCCGAGCGATTACGAGTTGCCCGCCACGCCCACCACCGGCGAGTGGGTCACCCAGCAGGCCATCTACACCCCGGCCCTCGGCCAGCCGATCCGCGGCACCGCCGTGCTCACCGGGGCGGCGACCACCGACGCTGCGAGCGCGACCCTGACCCTCACCGACGGCGTGCTCGGGGTCGATCTCACCCGCTCGCTGTCGGCGCCGATCGTGCCCGGTTCGGTGCGGCTGCGTCTCGGCGGCTGGCTCTATCGCGACCGCGGCGACGGCAAGCTTTACGACGACGCCGGCGCGGCGATCGCCGACCTCGACTATGCCGCCGGCCGGGTCGCGCTGCGCCGCTGGCCGGGCGGGGCGAGCGTGCCGCCCACGGTCGAGAGCTGCCTCACCAGCTACGGCCAGTGGGGGCAGATCGCCGCGAGCTTCCGCACCGCGACCGCGCCCTTGAAGCCCGAGGCGCTGCAGGTGATCGCCACCACCCTTGACGGCACCCAGCTGATCGCCACCGCGGATGCCGACGGGCGCATCCAGGGCGCGGGCATGGAAGGGCAGGTCGACTATGCCGTCGGCGTCGCCGCCGTCCACTTCGGCACCCGCGATGCCGAGGACGTCTGGCAGCCGCTGGCGGTCGACCCCACCACCCTGCGCTACAACGCCGTCGCCTACAGCTACCTGCCGCTGGACGCCGACATCCTCGGCATCGACGGCACCCGGCTGCCCGCCGATGGCCGGGTGCCGATCTACCGCCCTGGCGATCTGGTGATGATCCTCCACGCCGCCGAGACCGCCCTCAGCCCCAGCGCCGGGGTCGCCGCCGCGCTCGGTCGCACCCGGCTCGCCTGGGTGCGGGTGACCGACGCCACGGGCGCGGTGGTCAGCGGTGAGCGCTACCAGCTCGACCGCGCCTCCGGGCAGATCATGTTCCCCGACCTCGACGGCCTCACCCTGCCGCTCACCGTGCGCCACACCGTCGGCGACCTGCGCCAGGTCACCGACGCCCAGATCAGCGGCTGGCTCGCGCTCTCGCGCCCGCTCACCCACGACTACCCGGCCGGGGAGACCATCGTCGCCGGCTGCCTGATCATCGGCGATCGCCGCGCCCGGGTCTCGGCGACCTGGGATCAGGCGAGCTGGAGCGGGGCGTGGGCCGACGCCCCCAGCGGCAGCGCCGCCACCGCCACCCTCAACCTGATCGACCACCCCATCCAGGTCACCAACGAGGGCTGCGACACCGACCGCTGGGTGCTGCGCTGCGCCAACGCGGCCAGCGACCAATGGGAGTTGATCTCGGAAAACCGCGGGCTCGTCTGGCAGGGCGTCTACGTCCCCGGCGGCGAAGACATCGCGCCGATCAACCCGCGCACCCGGATCGACCTCGGCGGCGGCGCCTACAGCACCGGCGCCCCCTACATGACGATCCCCGCCGCGGCCAACGGCGGCGGCTGGAGCACCGGCAACGTGGTGCGCATCGACACCGTCGGCGCCATCGCCGAGTTCTGGGTCGCGCGCTCGATCCAGCAATCCGACGAGCCCGCCGACCCCGCCGCCGCCGATGGCTGCGAGATCCATGCGCTCGGCAACATCGACCGACCCTGAGGACATCATGGAGCTATCGCCCAGCCATCTCGCAACCCGCGAGGCCGCCTGCCGGCTCCCGGCCCTGCACGCCTCGCTCGCGCTGCTCGTCGAGTCTTCGCAACGCGCCACCCTCGGGCTCTATGGCGACCCGCCGCCGGCCAGCCCGGGAGACCCGCCCGCCGAGCCGCCGGTGGTCGTCCTGACCTTGACCGCCGCCGCCGGCCAAGTCGACGAAGGTGCCCATTGGATCGTCCTTGATGTCCCGCTCGAGGGGCAGATCGACGGCGCAGACCCCGCCGTCGGAACCTCCGTCACCTGGGCGCGGATCACCGATGGGGCAGGGCAATGGTGGGCCGATGCCACGGTTTCGGACGAGGCCGGTGCCGGCGAGATCCGGTTGATCGACACGCTGCTCTACAACGGTGCCTTTTGCCGACTGACCAGCGCGATCCTGGAGGGCTGAGCATGGCGATCGATCCGATGTGGCGCGACGTGGTCTTGCTGCTGCCGTGTTGGGGCGGCGATGGCGCCCAGCAGTTGGTCGACTACTCCGGGGCGAGGTTGCCGGTGTCCCTGCGCGGTGGCGCGATGGTCTCGGTCGATGGCGCGCGCTCCGAGGCCGGCGCACTCTATCTCGATGGCAGTGGTGCCTATGTGACGATCAACGACTTGTCGAGGTGTCTGGCGGGGGTGCCTGCCTTCACCATCGAGGGCTGGTTCTTCCGTGCCTCGGACAATGCCGGGCAGGACGTGCTGTTCGGCTTCCACTCCTCGCTGGGTGCCAACCGCGCGGTGTTCGATGCGAGCAAGTACTTCGGCGACGAGGCCGCCGCGACGACGTCATATCCCTCCGCGATGCCGATCGGCGTCTGGTTCCACTTCGCCGTGGTGCGTCGTCCCTCGGCCTGGCAGGTCTATCTCGATGGCACGCGGATCCTCGACCTGGCGGCCGCACCCAACACCCTTGAGGTGACCGATCGCTTCTCCGTCGGCCAGGAGTGGGACGGGGCCTCGCCCAGTGACTTCTGGCACGGCTATGTCGAGGACCTGCGCGTCACCCTGGGCGTGCGTTACGAGGCGGGCTTCGAGCCGCCGGGGCGGCTGTTGACGCTGACCGACGGCGGATATCGCGCCGAGGCCTATAGCGAGGCGAGCGAGCCGATCAACGGCAGCGCGCGTCGTGGCGACGGCACCCCGGCCGACTCGGTGCTGGTTCGCGACTGGATCAGCCATGAGCCGGTCGCCATCGCCACCCCGGATGCCGCCGGCGATTGGTCGGTGCGTCTGGTGCCGGGGCAGTACGACATCACCTATCTCGCCACCGGGTGCGCCCCGGTCTGTCACGGTCCCTATACCGTTCCCGCATCGGGTTGACGGGGGCGGTCGTGGTCTATGCGCCGCCCGCCCCCGGCCAACTGGTCACCCTGTTCGCGGGGTATGAGCCACCGGCGCTCGATGACCGGGTGTGGCTGTGCGCCGATGGGGACGTGGTGCGCGCCACGCTACGGGCCGTGGTGCCGGCGTCGGCACGTCCGAGGTTGGAGATGGTCGCGCGCGGCGCCCGGGATCGCTCCTGGCTGCGCGTGTTACTGCCGGCGTCGGCGCCGAGTCTGCGGCTGCGAGCGCGCGAGCGCTCGATCCCGATCCGTGTCACTGCCACGCTACCGCCCCCCGCGCCGAGCCTCGGGCTCGCCGCCCGGGTCGCTACGGTCCAGCGGGCGCGTCTCGCCAGTGTGCTGCCGTCGCCGGCGGGTTCGTTCGGGCTCGGCGGTCGCGCCACATTGGCGCGGGACCAGGCCCTCCCCGCCGCCACCGGACCCAGCGCCGAGGCCCCGGCGCGTGACCAGCGCGCCACCGCCCGCGGTTGGCGGCTCATCGGCACCGAGATGCGCGCGACCCGCCACGCGGCAGCGCTCGGCCACCGGCAGGCGCGGGCGCGTCCGGGGCCGGCGCTCGGGCTGCGCCACAGCGAGACCCGACGGCTGCGCCGGGTCGCCCAGGTCCCGCATGCCGAGGCGCGCCCGATCCGCGCCGCGCGCACCGCGCCCCATGCCGACACCCGTCGGCTGCGGCGGGCGACCCGGGCTCCGCACACCGAGGCCGCCCCGATCCAGGCCGCCGCCAGGGCAGGGCACCGCGATCGAGAGCGCACCCGCGACCGGCTGCGTCTCGATCAACAGGAGGCGCGACCGATCGGTCTCCGGATCGATGCCGGGCACCACGTCGCGCAGCCCGTCGAGACCGCGCTCGGCACCCCACACACCGAGGCGATGTGGCCGCTCCCAGGGCGCTGGACGCCGTGCTACATGCCGGCGGTACTGCTGCGCACCCGGGTGTCCTGTGGCGCGACCCCGTCGCTCGGCACTGATGTCGAGCTACCCGGCTGCTGCGACGGGCGACCGCGCCCACCCTGGGTGCCCGAGCCGCCGACCGCAACCCGCATCGTCCCCATCCGGAGGCTCTATATCGTGAGGAACACCGTCACCCTGACCCTGCTCGACGGCACCGAGATCCCCGCCGAGTCGCTGCGCCTCGCGCTCGAGGCCGACGCCTGGGCGTGGAGCTGGTCGGCGCGGGTGCCGGGCGCGGCGCTCGCGCGGCTCCAGGCCGAGCCCGAGGCGCCCGCCGTCGAGCTGATCGCCACCATCAACGCCCACCCGATCCGGCTGCGCCTCGACAGCATCGCCCGCGCGCGGAGCTTCGGCTCCAACTGGCTCGACCTCGGCGGCCGTGGCCGCGCCGCCGTGCTCGGCGCACCAACCGCCGCGCCGCGCGCGCGCACCAACACCGAGTCGCGCAGCGCCCGCCAACTGCTCGACGCGGCACTCACCGACAACGGCGTGCCGATCGGCTGGACGCTCGACTGGCAACTGGAGGACTGGACCGTCCCGGCCGGCGCCTGGAGCCACACCGGCACCTTCATCGAGGCCGCCGCGCGCATCGCCGAGGCCGGCGGCGGCTATGTCCAGGGTCACGACACCGAGCCGGTGCTGCGCCTGCTGCCCTGGTATCCGCGCCCGCCCTGGGCCTGGGCCGAGACCACCCCCGACATCGCGCTGCCCGAGGACGCCTGTCACACCGAGCGCATCGAGTGGATCGCGCGCCCGGACTACGACGCGGTGTGGATCAGCGGCGGCGAGGGCGGTCGGCGCGACCGCGTGCGCCGCGCCGGACGCGCCGGCGACACCCAGGCCCCGACCTGCGTCGACGCGCTCGCCACCGATGTCGTCATGACCCGCCAGCGCGGCCTGCGCCTGCTCGCCGACACCGGCCGCCAGGCCCACATCACCCTGCGCGCCCCGGTCCACCCCGAGACCGGCATCATCCACCCCGGCCAGCTCATCCGCTACACCGAGGGCGGCACCACCCGCCTCGGGCTCTCGCGCGCGGTCGAGCTCGACTGCCGCCTGCCCGAGGTGTGGCAATCCATCCGCATCGAGAGCCACCCGACATGAACACCTGGAACGCCTACCGCCGCCTGCTCCAACTCCTCCCCGAGCCGCCCACCGACGTCGGCACCATCACCGCCACCAGCAGCGACGGCTGCACCGTCACCCTGCTCAGCGGCGAGCAGACCCAGGTACGGGGGCGCGGCAGCATCGGCGATCCGGTCTACATCAGAGACGGGGTGATCCAGGGGCCGGCGCCGGTGTTGCAGACGGTGGAGATTGAGGTGTAGGGGGAAGAGATGAGGGGTGATAGTCTTAAGGCATCTCCTTACACACAACTCACTCCAAGCCTCCAAGCTCTTGAACGAACTGCATCGCCTCGCAGAACTCCCTGACCTGCTGGAGGCCGATCCAGAGGGTTTTGACGCCGGGTTCCCCGTCGCGCTTGCGCCCGAGGAATCCGCCGAGAGTCGCGATGAGGCGGATGACGGTGTTGAGCGTCGGGGCGCGCTTGGGTGGCTTCTTGCGGTTGAGGATGTAGGCGGCCTGCCACTCCTGGCGATCGAAGAGCAGCTCGGCATCGAGTTCGGGGAGGGTGCGCCCGAGGCGCATCAATCGGGTGATGCGCCAGGCGATGATCAGAAACAGGACCAGGGCCTTCTCGATACGCTCGACCTCGGACAGCTGCAGCGCCTCGACGCGGCAGCCTTCCTTGAGCACGCGGAAGAACAGCTCGATCTCCCAGCGGGCGCGATACCAGTCGATGAGTTCGGCGGCGCTTTCGGCGTCGTTCACCTCGCGGTTGGTCAGCAGAGCCAGACGATCGGACGGACCCCGCTCGGGGCGCCGATCTCGGTGGCGACCAGGCAGGTCACCGCGAGCGTGCCGCCGCAGCGATCGTCGAAAGCAGGGTAGGCGGGAGCCGCCCCTAAGAGTGTGACGGCAAGCGTCAGCATTGTCCTTTTCATGATAATTCCTGAGTTCAGTGATCCTGGAGACAGCCCTACTGCTGGAAGGGAGCAGTAGGTGCTTGAGCCTTTCCATGTTGCACGAACTCGACGGGGGAGCGATAGCTGAGCGCCGGCGCGCCGCAGGCGCCGAGCTTGTCCTGGTTCGCTCGATCTGTCTCGGGGGTGGTGGTGGTGGTAAGTCTCTTAGGCGGTGTAGAGGCGTGCCGAAATCGTGCCACACTCCCGCCGCGCTCTCCCGGGGAAGGCAGCGCACGGCAGGAATTGACACGGCGCGGGACGATAAACGATTGAATTTAAAAGCCTTGGTCGTCTTGCTTCTGACTTTTAATCAGGTGGTCGTTGGTTCGAACCCAACAGGGCGCACCAGAAAATGCAACGGCCCGGACGTTCAGCGTCCGGGCCGTTTTTCGTTGTGTCCAGGGCTTTCCGGCCTGCTTGAGCGAGAGGGGCGTCCCTCTCTCCGCCCCGAGCCCGAGGGTTGGGCCTTTCCGGCCTGCTTGCGGCGGTCTCGGGGCCGTTCATGATCACTCTCCCCGCGACCGTGCTCGTTCGCTGGCGCGCACCTGATGCCTTGAGATGCGTGTGGCGAGCCGCTGCATCGTCCGCCTCCAACGCTGATACCGTCAGCTCTCGGGCAGGGCCATCGAGTCGATGCTCTCGTCCCTTGCGCATTGCCTGCCGTTGAGCAACGCCGCTTCGTCCTCAGGCCTGTCTTTGTGTTTCGATCGTTTCTAGCTATGGTTAGCGATCGAGGGTGTCGACCAAGGCGGGGGCGGGGCTGGGCTTGATCTCCAGCCCCCGATGTCCGGTCGATCCGGCTCGCTTTGGGTTTTCATACACGATATTGCGCGATGGAGTGCCTGCCATGGACTGGCTTCACGATCTGCTCGCCCGCGACGTCCTGCGTGGGCTGGGTGAGTGGTCTGATCATGCGATCCGGTGGATCGCGACCTTCTTCGACCAGCAGTCCAAGCCGCTCGCAACCCTCTCCGCCGTCATCACCGTGCTGATGGCGGTCGCCACGGTGTTGTCCTGGTTGAGGCGGCGGCTCGCCGTGGCGCGCGGTGCCGAGGCGCGGCTGCTGCTCTCGACGCCGACCGACTCGGCCACCCTCAATCGCTATAGCGCGCGGGCGGTGACGGTGCTCGGGCGTGACCGCGAGTGGGGCGAGCTGCTGCGCTTTCTCAAGGCCGAGAGCGCCTTCTGCTGGTTACAGCTCGCCGGTTCTGGCGGACAGGGCAAGAGCCGCCTGGCGTTGGAGCTGATCGATCAGGCGCAGGGCAAGGGCTGGGTGGCCGGGTTTCTCGATGTCGAGGACATTCGCCGGTTCGGGGACGGTTGGACCAAGTGGTGGCCGGACCGGCCGCACCTGATCGTCATCGACTACATCATCGGCAGGGAGGCCGAGATCAAGCCGGTGCTGCAGGGGCTGGCGCGCCGTGCGCGGCTGATCCGCAGGCGACGGCGCGGTCGGGTACGCGTGCTGTTGCTCGAGCGTCAACGTTGGGACCGCGGCGGGATCGGAGGCGCGCGTCATGCCGTCGGCGGAGCCGACTCTGCGCCGGCGATCGCCGGCGAGGCGCGGGCCGAGTGGTTCATCCGTCTCGCCGAGCATCACGACGGTAGCGATGCGGTGCTGATGGAGAGTCGTTTCGAGCGTGGGGTGATCGAGCTGTGCAAGCTCGACCAGGCCGCGCTCGTCGAGATCGTCCGCGCGGTCGCGCGTCAGGCCGCGCCGGCGCCCGAGCCGATGCTGCCCGATGCGGCGCTGATCGCCGAGCAACTGGCGCGGATCGATGGCGAGGGGCGCCCGCTCTATGCCTATTTTCTTGGGCAGATGCTCGCCGACGGGGGCAAGAACACTGGCTGGCAGCGCGATGACCTGCTGGCCGCGACCCTCAATCGCGAGCAGGGCGCGCGCTGGCGGCGTTGTCTGGGGGAGGGCGATTTGCCCTGTCTCGGCGATGGCAGCGGCGCCGAGCGCATGGCGGTGCTGGCGACCATCACCGGGGGGCTCGACTGTGTCGACGCGGTGCGTCGGGGGTTGCTCTCGCCGTTGAGTTCGACCCTCCGGCGTCAGGTACTGGTGTTGGTCGACGGTTGTCTCGATCAGTGCGCCACCGGCCCCTCGCACCAGATTCCGCCGGTGCTGCCCGACCTGCTCGGCGAGTGGTTCGTGTTGAGCGCCTTCGACAAGGGGGTCGCCCCCGAGGAGTTGATGGACCGGGCCTGGCGTCTGGCGCCCCGAGCGACCGCAGGCTTCCTGCAGCGCATCGTCCAAGACTTTCCCGAGCACCCGGTGACCGCCCGGCTGCTGGAGCTGGCCCCACCGGAGTCGCTGGCCTGGGAGGCCCTGGTCGAGGCCGCGTCGACGATCCTCGCCCATCTCCACCGGGCGCGCCGTCCCTTCCCCGAGCAGATGACGCGGGCGCTGATCGCCGCCGCCGAGACCGGCGATGGGCGAGCGATGTCGAACCTCGGGGTGTGCTATCACACCGGTCAGGGCCTGCCGGTGAATCTGCGCGAGGCGGTTCGCTGGTATCGTCGGGCGGCCGAGGCCGGTGTCGGTCGGGCGATGACCAACCTCGGGCTCTGTCACGAGCGCGGCGACGGTGTCGTCGCCGATCCGGCCGAGGCGGTGCGCTGGTATCGCCGGGGCGCCGAGGTCGGTCACGGTCGGGCCATGGTCCATCTCGGGGTGCATTACTCCACCGGCCAGGGCGTGCCGCAAAGCGTCGAGGAAGCGGTGCGCTGGTACCTCCGGGGCGCGCGGGCGGGAGACGGTCGAGCGATGGCGCTGCTGGGCATCTGCTATCAAGGCGGGCAGGGCGTGGCGCGCGACATCGACGTGGCGCTCGACTGGTTCCGACGTGGCGCCGAGGCCGGCGACTGCGGCGCGATGGTCAGTCTCGGGGTCTGTTATCACACCGGCCAGGGTGTGCCGCTGGATCTGCGGATGGCCGAGTGCTGGTATCGGCGCGGGGCCGAGGCCGGCAGCGAGGTCGCCAGACAGCGGTTGGGCCTGATCCAGAGCGAGACGGATACGGCCCGGCCCGAGGTCGCCGCACTCGGGGTGGAGGACATCCGCACCTCGCAGCCGAGCTTCACCTATATCCAGGCGTAACGCGTCGCGCCTCGCTGTGGTCACGTCTGGCCCGTCGGGGCGCGGCCGCCGTGCGCATCGCCGCGCCGCACCGCCCGACCATCAGCAGCCCACCCGGCTCGTTATGAGCGTCGCTCCCGGAGTGGGCTGCGGCGCTCGGTCGCCGTCTCTTTGGCCATGACCGCGACTCTCTGATGAAAAGACAGGTCAGCTAGACGTTCATTCCTCCTCTAGATGGCCCCGTTGCAGGATGCCGGATTGCCGTTAGGCACGATGTGTGGCGTTGTCGTCCCTCCTTCGGGAGGGCTGCGTTGCGGTCTCGGTCGGCTGGAGTGGTCGTCGGGTCGATGCTCCGTCGGCGGACCGCTCGTCCGTCGCAAGCCGATCTTTTGGGGCACGTTCGACAAGGTTGTCAGCCATTCGCATCTCGGCTAGACCACGGTAAGGTGGGCCGGTGTGGCGCCGCCCGGCGGGCGTTTGCGGCGCTTCTGTCAAACTGCGGCGTTTCTCGGGCGTCAACGCCCGGTATACTGGGCCGCTTCGTTGCCAGTCATGCGGCGCTGGTCTGTCATGGATGGAGTCCGGCGCGTGATTATGTTTTGGTTGAGCAGGACATCGTGTCTACCGGGCCTGCGGCAGGCGGTGGGCGCACAAGGATAGAGATGATTCAATGTCTCCAGCCGATTTTGCGATACGGGGCCGGCGCTGCATGGATGATCCCGAGTGGACCGCGCGGGCGGTACGGACGGCCCTGCGCGGCGATGTCGGCGAGCTGCCGCCGGCACCGGCGGCGGCGGTCAAGCTGCTGCGTCTGACCAACGACGAGAGCAGCGATATCGCCGCCATCTCGCGGGTGATCGAGACCGAGCCCGCGCTCACCGCCAAGGTGCTGCAGGTCGTCAACTCCGCCTTCTACGGTTTTCCCCGACGTATCCGCTCGATCTCGCGGGCGGTCACCCTGCTGGGCTTTTCGGCGGTCCGTCAGGCGGCGCTGCACGCGTTGTTCTTCGAGGGCATGGTCGGGCGCGGCGGGCAGGGCGGTTTCGATCGCATCTACTTCTGGCAGCACTGTCTGCTGGTCGCCATCCTCAGCCGCAGCATCGGTGAGCGCGTCGGCCATCCCGATCCGGACGCGCTCTATGCCGCCGGGCTGCTGCACGATCTCGGCAAGGTGATCCTCGAATCGCACGGCCGGGTGCGCTACAGCGACTTTCTCGCCGCCGCGACCAACTCCGGCAACCCCATCCGCGACGACGAGCAGACCTTCTTCGGCGTCTCGCACGATCAGGTCGGTGCGGTGGTGTGCGGGGACTGGGATCTGCCGGAGCTGATCTGTCGGGTGCAGTCGCTGCACCATTGCGCGATCGCCGACAGCGGGCTCGACGCCGAGCGCGCCCGCGAGGTGGCGATCGTCTCGCTGGCCGACTTCATCGCCTGGACCCAGGGGATCGGCTCGGTCGATCTGGTCGGCTGCCCGCTGCTCGCCCCCGAGGTGCCGGCGCTGATCGCGCTCGATCAGCTCGACCTGGCCGAGCTGCTCGCCCAGGCCGATCGCGAGGTGAGCGAGATCGGCGGCTTCTACGGTGTCCGCTTCCCCTCGGTGATGCAGCTGCGCGCGAACATGATCAATACCGCCATCGGGCTGTGTCGCCACGATGCGCCGCCGTTGCCGTACGGTGGGCGCAGCAGCCATACCGCGCCGCACCATAGCCTGGAACCCGACGAGTTCATCCCCACCACCCTGGAGGCGTTGCGCGCCGAGTTCGGCATAGAGCAGCTGCTGATGATGCAGATCGAGTCGCGCCGTCGCAGCCTGGTGACCACCCACGCCCTGCCGCGGGCGTTGCTGATGCGCGAGACGGCACCGATCGAGCTGAGCATCCCGGCGCTCACCGGCGATCTGGTGCGCGCGCTGCGTGCGCGTCAGCCGGTGCTGGTGCCGGATACGCCGGAGAACCTGCGGCTACTCGACCGGCTCGGGTTGCAGCAGGCCGCGGCGGTGCCGGTGTTGAGCAATGGACGCATCCTCGGGGTGCTGTGGCTCGGCGGCGGTGAACAGCCCTTCACCCTGCGCCTGCTCGAGGAGGTGGGGGTGGTCGCCGGCGAGCTGGGGATCGCGATCGAACGCAGCCAGACCTTCGCCCGCGAGCGGACCCGGGCGCAGATCGATGCGCTCACCCGGCTGCACAACCGCAGCGTGATCGACGAGTATCTCGACAGTACCTTCGCCCAGAGTGCCGAATCGGGGCGCGGCTTCGCCCTGGGGCTGCTCGATATCGACCGCTTCAAGGCGTTCAACGATCGTTTCGGCCACCAGACCGGCGATGACGTGTTGCGGATCGTCGCCGACACCATGCGCGGCCTGACCCGACCGAGCGATTTCCTCGCCCGCTACGGCGGCGAGGAGTTCCTCTTCCTGCTCCACGACACCGGCGGGAGTGGGGCGCTCAACTATGCCGAGCGCATCCGCCACCAAATCGAGCGCCGCGGTCAGCTCCTCGGTGAACGCTTCCCCGGTCATGCCCTGACCGCCAGCATCGGCGTGGCGCTCTATGATCCCTCGCAGCCCGACCCGAAGACGTTGATCGCCACCGCCGACCGCGCCCTCTATCGCGCCAAGGAGACGGGCCGCAACCGCGTGGTCGCGGCCTGGATGGAGTAGGGACGCCCCAGCCGCCAGCCGCCAGCCGCCAGCCGCCAGCCGCCGGGAGATTGAACCGCAAAGACCCAAAGGACGCGAAGAAAGCGACCAGCCTTCAGCAAACAGCCCCTGGTGTCGGTGTGCGGTCAACTGCGGCGGTACGAGACAACCCTGCTCCCTCGCCGGAGGCTGGCGGCTGGAAGCCCTTTCCAGCTTCGCGCCCTTGGCGCCTTCGTGGTTCAAACCAGCTTCCAGCGATCAGCTTCCAGCCTCCAGTCGGGGAGGCTGGTGTCATGATCGGCGATTGACGGGCAAGACGGTATCTCGTCGTGGGTACTCTCGTCGTCCGCTCCGGCCCTTTGAGCCGGCGTGCTGCGGCGTGCTCCAATAGCCGCTCCGTCACCCTCGACTCTGGAGCCCGCCATGGGCCATCTGGCCGGTAGCAAGTCCTCGCTGATCCCGTTGATCGATCGTCTCAACCAGTACCCGATCGGGTTGGTCGATAACGCCCATCTGCGCGAGATCCTGTCGATCCTGTTCTCGCCCGAGGAGGCGCGGGTCGGCGCCGCCTTCCCGCTGCACGAGGCTACGCTCGACGAGCTGGTCGAGCGCACCGGGACGCCCGCCGAGGCGCTCGCGCCGGTGCTCGAGTCGATGGCCGACAAGGGGCTGGTGATGGACATGGATTACGCCGGTCACACCTATTATCTGCTGGTGCCCGGGCTGATCGGCTTCATGGAGTTCACCTTCATGCGTCGACGCGCCGACACCGAGCTGCCGCTCGAACGTCTGGCGCAGCTGATGTCGGAGTATCTGCACGAGCAGGGGCGCGGGGGTCAGCCCGCCGAGTTCTTCGGCAGTCCCACCCAGCTCACCCGCGCCCTGGTCTACGACGAACACGTGCCGGTGAACTCGCGCATCACCGCCTACGAGGACGCGCGCGCCATCCTCGAGCAGGCCGACTATCTCGCTGTCACCCTCTGTTACTGCCGCCACAAGAAGGAGCACCTCGGCGAGCACTGTCGCAAGGGCGCGCCGGTCGAGGACATCTGCATGGTGCTCGGCGAGGGCGCGCGCTTCCTGGTGCGCCGTGGCTTCGCCCGCGAGTGCGACCTGCCGACCATGCTGGAGAAGCTGGAGCTGGCGCGCTCGCTGGGGCTGACCCATGTCACCGACAACGTGCGCGAGCAGCCCTCCTTCCTCTGCAACTGCTGTCGCTGCTGCTGCGAGCTGATGGCCGGGGTGCAGATGGGCTTCAGCGACGGTATCGCCAAGACGCCCTTCCTCGCCGAGATCGACCCCGAGCGCTGCGACTACTGCGGGGCCTGCTTCCCGGTGTGCAACGTCAAGTGCATCGGTCTGGCCGAAGGGTTGCGCGGGGTGGCGCGCGCGCAGCGGCATGCGGCGATCGACCCGGCGGTCTGTCTCGGCTGCGCGGCCTGTCTCGATGCCTGTCCGCAGGGTGCGATCACCCTGGTGGCGCGCTCCGCGCCGGCGACCCCGCCGCGCGACAAGGGGCGGATGTTCGCCCGCATCCTCTGGGAGAAGGGGCGGCTGTGGCCCTTCGTGCGCGACCGGGTGGGGCAGGGCGTACGTCGGCTGCTCGACCCGGGGCGTCGATCCGGCTAGGCTATGGCGTTCGCCCGAATCCCGGTCCTCGGGGCGGTCGCGTCATCAGCCGTCGAACCAACGCGTCTTGCGCGAACGAGTGCTGATGGCCGAGCCCCGCGTCCCTTGCTGTCTTGTCCCGTGTCCATGACCCAGCCGCAGATCCGTCGCCGTGGTGGCGACGCCCCCTTCGTCGATGTCCACTCGCCCGCCGAGCTGCTCGCCCGGCTCTATGCGTTGCGCTCGGGCGAGGCGCCGCCCGGGCTCGGGGCGCTGGCGGCCTTCGCCGCGTTGCGCGGGTTGGATGCCGCGCTCGACACCCTGGAGGCGGCGCTGCGCGATGGCGCGCACCTGCTGGTGGTGGGCGACTACGACGCCGACGGCGCCACCGGCACCGCGGTGGCGGTGCGCGGGCTGCGCGCGCTCGGCGCGGCGCGGGTCTCCTATCTGATCCCCAGCCGTTTCGACTTCGGCTACGGGCTGAGTCCGGCGGTGGCCGAGGCCGCGCACGCGCTCGGCCCGGATCTGCTGATCACCGTCGACAACGGCATCTCCAGCGTCGCCGGGGTGGCGCGGGCGCGCGAGCTGGGGCTGGCGGTGCTGGTCACCGATCATCACCTGCCGGGCGAGCGATTGCCGGAGGCGGCGGCGATCGTCAATCCCAACCAGCCCGGCTGCGATTTCCCGAGCAAGGATCTCGCCGGGGTCGGGGTGGTCTTCTATCTGCTGATGGCGCTGCGCGCGCGTCTGCGCGAGCGCGGCTGGTTCGGCGCCGGGCGCGCCGAGCCGAACCTGGCGACGCTGCTCGATCTGGTCGCGCTCGGTACCGTCGCCGATGTGGTCACCCTCGATCGCAACAACCGCATCCTCGTCGAGCAGGGGCTCAGGCGCATCCGCGCCGGGCACTGCGGTCCTGGGGTGCGCGCGCTGCTGCGGGTGGCCGGGCGCGACCCGATGCGCGCGAGCGCCACCGATCTGGCCTTCGCCGCAGCGCCCAGGCTCAACGCCGCCGGTCGGCTCGAGGACATGTCGGTGGGGGTCGAGTGTCTGCTCAGCGACGATGCCGAGCGGGCCAATGCGCTGGCCCAGCAGCTCGATGCGATCAATCGCCGCCGGCGCGAGATCGAGGGCGAGATGAAGGCCCAGGCCGAGACGGCGGTGCAGGCGCTCGATCTCGCCGAGGCGGGGCTGCCCGCGGCGCTCTGTCTGTACGGTGCGGACTGGCACCAGGGGGTCTCGGGGATCGTCGCCGCGCGCATCCGCGAACGCTATCATCGCCCGGTGATCGCCTTCGCCGACGGCGGCGACGGGCTGCTGCGCGGCTCGGCGCGCTCGATCGACGGGCTGCACGTGCGCGACGCCATCGATCGCCTCGACCGGGCCGAGCCGGGGCTGATCGCGCGTTTCGGCGGTCATGCCATGGCCGCCGGGCTGAGCCTGCGCGCCGAGGCCTTCGAGCCCTTTCGTGCGCGTTTCGCGGCGGTGGTCGAGGAGATGCTCGAGGGCGTGGCGAGCGGCCCCGAGCTGGTCTCCGACGGCCCGTTGCCGGCGCGGCTGCTGACCCTGGAGACGGCCGAGACGTTGCGTCTCGGCGGTCCCTGGGGCAAGGGCTTCCCGGAGCCGCGCTTCGACGGCGAGTTCGAGGTGTTGCAGGCGCGTCTGGTCGGCGAACGTCATCTCAAGCTGCGCGTGGCGCCGCCCGAGGGCGGCTCGATCGAGGCCATCGGCTTCGATCTGGCCGAGCAGCTCACGCTCGCGCACGGGCGGGTGCGTTTGGCCTACCGGCTCGACGTCAACGATTATCGGGGCCGTCGGAGCCCACAACTCATCCTGGAATCAGTACAACCGATATGACCACAGACCACGATCCCACCGTGACCGAGGACGAGCTCGAACAGGATCTCGGCCCGAGCAGGAGCCAGATCAAGCGCGAGCGCCAGGCGCTGCAGGCGCTCGCCGAGCGCATGGTGGGGATGCCGCGCGCCGAGCTGTTGCGGCTGTCGCTGAGCGAGGCGACCTGGGCGGCGATCGACGAGACGCCGCGGATCAAGGATCTGCGCGCGCGCAAGCGTCACTGGAAGCGGATCGCCAACCTGCTCGAACGCGAGGACATGGATGCCGTCCACGCCCTGCTCGACGAGGCCGATGCGCGCGAGCGCGCCGCCTCCGCGCGCCATCACCAACTCGAACGCTGGCGCGAGCGCCTGATCGCCGAGGAGGCGGCGCTCGGCGAGTTCATCGACGCCTGCCCCCAGGTCGATCGTCAGCACCTGCGTCATCTGGTGCGTGCGGCGCGGCGCGACGCCGAGCAAGGGCGTCCCGAGGCGCCGCGCAAGCTGTTTCGCTATCTGCGCGAGGTCATGGACGCCGCCGCCGACTGAGCGGGATACTGCGCGCGGACCACCAGGTCCCGGCAGTCGCTGCCCGGTCTTCGAACTCAACCGAATGGATCCCTGTCTGCGATGAGCACCCCAGATCGAACCCCCTCCCGGCCGTCGCTGTCGGTCGTCATCCCGATGTACCAGGAGCTCGACAACGTCGAGCCGATGCTCGAACGCGTCCACCAGGGGCTGGCGGATTATGGCGCGCCCTGGGAGCTGATCTGTGTCGACGACGGCAGCCGCGACGGCACCGGCGAGCGGCTGCGCGCCTGCGCCGAGCGCCGGGGCGGGCACGTGCGGGTGATCCGGCTGCGGCGCAACTTCGGCCAGACCGCGGCGATGCAGGCCGGATTCGAGAGCGCGCGCGGCGAGCTGATCGCCACCCTCGACGGCGACCTGCAGAACGACCCGGCCGATATCCCGCGGATGGTCGACGCGTTGCTCGAACGCGATCTCGATCTGTTGCAGGGCTGGCGGCGGCGGCGCCAGGACGCGCTGGTGATGCGCAAGATCCCCTCGCGCATCGCCAACAAGCTGATCGGCAAGGTCACCGGGGTGGCGCTGCACGACTACGGCTGCAGCCTCAAGGTCTATCGCGCCGAGGTCATCCAGGAGGTGGCCCTGCTCGGCGAGATGCACCGCTTCATCCCGGTATGGGTGGCGGGGGTGACCGCGCCGCAGCGTATCGGCGAGATCGAGGTCGCGCACCAGGCGCGCCAGTTCGGCACCTCCAAGTACGGCATCTCGCGCACCTTCCGGGTGCTGGTCGACCTGCTCTCGGCCTTCTTCTTCCTGCGCTTCGGGGCGCGCCCGGGGCACTTCTTCGGCTTGATCGGGATCGCCTTCGGGGTGATCGGCGGGCTGCTGATGACCAACCTGCTGTGGGTGAAGTTCTGGCTCGGCGAGGACATCGGCGGCCGCCCGCTGCTGATCGTCGCCATCCTCATGCTGCTCGCCTCGGTGCAGTTGCTCACCACCGGGGTGCTGGCCGAGATGCTCACCCGCACCTTCTTCGCCTCGGGTGATCGCAGCCACTTCCGTATCCGCTGGAGTTCGCCCGTCGAGACCGCCGGGTGGAAGGAGCCCGAGGCATGAGCCGGCCGGAGACCTCCCCGCTGACGCGGGCGCTGACCTCGCCGTGGCTGCTCGCCGCGGTGGTGCTGTTCGCCTTCTACTGGCAGCTCGGCGCGGTGCCGCTCTACGACCTCGACGAGGGCGCCTTCACCGAGGCGACCCGCGAGATGCTCGCCAGCGGCAACTTCATCACCCCGCACAAGGACGGCGAGCCGCGCTACGACAAGCCGGTGCTGATCTACTGGCTGCAGGCGCTCTCGGCCTCCAGCCTGGGGTTCGACGAGTTCTCGCTGCGCCTGCCCTCGGCGCTGGCCGCCACACTCTGGGTGATGGCGCTGTGGGGCTTCGTGCGCGCCCGGCTCGATGCGCCCACGGCGACCGTCGCCGCGCTGGTGATGACGCTCTCGCTGCAGGTCTCGCTGATCGCCAAGGCGGCGGTGGCCGATGCGGTGCTCAACCTCTTCATCGCGCTCGCCTTCTTCGAGATCTATCGCTATTTCCTCGATCCCGGCGAACGGCGGAGCCGCAACGCGCTGCTGCGCGCCTATCTGTGGATGGGGCTCGGCTTCCTCACCAAGGGGCCGGTGGCGGTGTTCTTCCCGGTCGTGGTGAGCTTCCTGTTCTTCTGGTCGCAGGGGCGGCTCGAACGCTGGCTGCGCGCGGCCTTCGCGCCGCTCGGCTGGCTGGTGTTCGTGCTGGTGGCCGGTCCCTGGTATCTGGCGGTCTATCTCGATGACGGCGCCGGGTTCTTCCGCAGCTTCTTTCTCGAACACAACGCCGGGCGCTTCGGCGGCACCATGCACGGCCACTCGGGCTTCCCCGGCTATTATCTGGTGGTGCTGCCGCTGATCCTGTTGCCCTTCACCGGCTGGTTCCTCAGCCTGTTGCCGCGGTTGCGCGCGAGCTGGGCCGATCCGCTCGATCGCTTCCTGTGGCTGTGGTTCGCCACCGTGTTCCTGTTCTTCTCCTTCTCCGGGACCAAGCTGCCGCACTATCTGCTCTATGGCGCCGCGCCGCTGTTCATCCTCATGGCGCGCCACCGTGACGCCTTGACCAGCCGCGCGCTGGCGATGGTCCCGCCGCTGGTCTTCCTCGCGCTGCTGCTGGCGCTGCCGCTGGTGGTGCAGGTCGCCGCCGGGCAGGGCGGGCGCGCCCACGAGATCGCCCAGTTCGAGCTGGCGCTGCCGCTGCTCGGCCCGGCCTATCTGGCGCAGATCGCGCTCGCCACCGCGCTGGTGGTGGCGCTGGCGCTGTGGTCGCGCCCGGCGCTGTGGCAGCGTCTGGTGCTGGTCGGGCTGATCCAGACGGCGGTGGTCTATGGCACGGTGGTGCCGCGGGTGTTCGCGGTGATGCAGGCGCCGGTGAAGGAGGCCGGGCTGCTGGCGCGCGAGCTGGATCGTCCGACCGTGGTCTATCGCACCTCGATGCCGAGCTTCAGCGTCTATCGCGACGCCATCACCCCGCACCGTCCGCCGCGCGCTGGTGATCTGGTGTTCCTCCGCGTCGACAAGCTCGATCGGCTCGCCGAGGACTATCCGCTGCTGCGCGGCGAGCAGCTCTACCGGCGCGGCCCGGTGGCGCTGGTGTTGATGCACCCGCGCGAGCAGGCACGGGTGCCGGGAGGTGAGGGATGAGCGATTGGCGTACACGCCTGAGCATGCGGCTCGCCGCGCGGGCCGGGGCCGAATCGGCGGCGCTGCCGGGGGCGCGGCGGCAGTGGCGCTGGGCGCTCGGCTGGCTGGCGGTGGGGGTGTTGCTCTATCTGGTCTGCGGCTATCACGCCGGCTTCCTGCGGCTCAATGCCGCGGCGGCCCTGGCCCCGGACTGGCTGTGGCAGTGGTTGACGCTGTTCGGCGACGAGCGTGTCGCCTTCGCGCTGGCGCTGCTCTTCTCGTGGCGGCGGCCCCGGTTGTTCTGGGCGCTGGTGCTGGCGGCGCTGCTGGCGATCCTCTACGCCCGTGGGCTCAAGCCGTTGGTCGATGCGGCACGCCCGCCGGCGGTGTTCGGCGCCGATGTCTTCAACCTGATCGGACCGGGACACACCCGGCACAGCTTCCCCTCCGGGCACAGTGTCACCGCCGGGGTCTTTTTCGGGGTGCTGGCGGTGCACGCCCGCGCCTGGGGCTGGGTGTGGCTCGGTTGCGCCCTGCTGGTCGGCGCAAGCCGGGTGGCGTTGGGGGTGCACTGGCCGGTCGACGTCGCCTTCGGCCTCGCCGGTGGTGGGCTGGCGGCGTTGCTCGGGAGTTGGCTGGCCGCGCGCTGGCCGGGCGGCGCGACGCGCCCGCTGCCGCACCTGCTGCTGGTCGGCGTGGCCGCGCTGCTCGCCGTCTCGCTGCTGCTCGACAACGGCGGCTACGCCGCCGCGACCTGGCCGCTGCGACTGATCGCCGTGGCGGCGCTCTTCAGCGCGGTCGTCGGCTATCTGCCGGTGTGGCGGGGGGGAGAGGTCAACCACGAAGGCGCGAAGGACGCGAAGTGAGATGAGGGAAGGATGCGGTCGGTTGTAAGCTGCCAGCTACTTTTCAGCGGCTAGTCGTCAGCCGCCAGCTATCAGCCGCCAGTCGCCAGTCGGCGCTGCCTGTGAGCAAGGTATTGTGCTGGCGGCCGTCGGCTGGTCGCTGATGGCTCGAAAAATCTTCGTGTTCTTCGCGTCTTTGTGGTTCAAATCAGTCGCCAGTCGCCAGTCGCCAGTCGGCGCTGCCTGTGAGCAAGGTGTTGCGTTGGAGGCCGACGGCTGGTCGCTGATGGCTGAAAAAGCCTTCGTGTCCTTCGCGTCTTTGCGGTTCAAAGCAGCCGCCAGCCGCCGAGTGACTGGAAGCTGGTGGCTGCTCGCTGCCCTCAATGATACTGCTCGGTGGTGTACTGCCCCGGGGCGTGGCGGCGGTGGCGTTCGAGTCCGCGTGATTCGAGGATCGCCTTGGATTCCTTGATCATCGCCGAGTTGCCGCAGAGCATGACGTGGCTGTCCTCGGGGGTGATGGTGGCACCGGCGCGTGACTCCAGGGTGCCCGAGACCAGCAGGTCGGTGATGCGGCCATAGAGCGCGTCCGGGGCCTCGGCACGGCTGATCGCGGGGATGAAGGTGAAGCGCTCGCCATGGTGCGCGGCGATCTCGGCGAGGGTGTCGCCATAGGTGAGGTCGCTCGGCTGGCGCACGCCGTGGACCAGGACCACGCGCTCGAAGCGCTCCCAGGGCGTGGCGGTGCGCAGGATCGACAGATAGACCCCGAGCGCGGTGCCGGTGGCGAGCAGCCACAGGGTCTTGGCCGGTTGCACGGTGTCGAGGGTGAAGATGCCGCTGGCGCGCGTGGTGAGCCACACGGTATCGCCCGGCTCGAGGTCGGAGAGCCGGGGGGTGAGCGGCCCCTCGGGGATGGCGTTGAAATAGATCTCGGGTTCGGTCTGCCCGGGTGGATTGACCAGCGAGTAGGGGCGACCGACGCGCTCGCCATCGATGTCCATCGCCACCTTGATGTACTGTCCGGCGCTGAAGGGCTCGAGCGTCGCCTCGAAGCGCATGCTGTAGAGCCCCTCGGCCCATCGCTGCTTGGCCGTTACCCTGCCTTTGACCCAGTCGCTCATCTTGGCTCCTCGAATGCTGTGCTGCTCATGACCCGCAAAGCGACGCGGGCGTGTTGATGGGTTCGGAGTAGGGGATGTGGGCGCGCCCTCGAGATTTTCCAACCAATTTGGTAGGAAATTATTGCAATGACGCGCACGGGCGCCATGTCTCGCTCCATGTCCGTCGATACCTCAGGAGAGATCCACCATGAGATTGCCACTGTTCGCCCTCGGTCTGGCCGCGGCGACCCAGGTCGCGGCCGAGTCCCCCGCCTGTTCGTCTTTGCTCGACCTGGAAGTCCGTCGGCTCGCCGGGGACGAGCGGGTCAATCTCTGCGAGGCCTATCAGGGTAAGGTGATCCTGGTGGTCAACACCGCCAGCAAGTGCGGTTTCACCCCGCAATACGAGGGGCTGGAGGCGCTCTATCGCGATTACGCCGATCGTGGTCTGGTGGTGCTCGGCTTCCCCTCCAACGATTTCGCCAACCAGGAGCCGGGCGACGAGGCCGAGATCCGCGACTTCTGTCGTCTGACCTACTCGGTGGAGTTCCCGATGTTCGAGAAGGTGAGCGTCAAGCGTGGTCGTGCCGCGCCCCTGTTCGAGCGCCTGGCCGCCGCCGGGGCGCCCTATCCGAAGTGGAACTTCTACAAGTATCTGATCGATCGCGAGGGCAATCTGGTCGAGAGCTATTCGAGCATCACCAAGCCGCAGAGCGGTCGGCTGGTGCGGGCGATCGAGCGTTTGCTGTGAGCCGGGGAGGGCGCGCCCCGGCGCACGGGCCGGGGCACGTGGGGATCAGCCCGCCTGTTCGAGCGCGGCGATACGCCGTTCGAGCGGCGGGTGGCTGCTGAACAGGCTGCCGATCTTGCCGGAGATGCCGAAGGCGGCGAACTCCTTGGCCTGAAGGTCCTGCGGCTCGTGGACCCGCTGCAGCGCGCGCAGCGCGTCGGCCATCTGGCGGCGGCTGGTGAGCGCGGCACCGCCGGCGTCGGCGCGGAACTCGCGATAGCGCGAGAACCACATCACGATCATGGTGGCGAGCACCGAGAGCAGGATCTCGGCGATGATCGAGACGACGAAGTAGCCGATTCCCGGTCCCTCCTCATTCTTGAAGATCACCCGGTCGACGGTATGGCCGATGATCCGCGCGAGGAACACCACGAAGGTGTTCACCACCCCCTGGATCAGTGCCAGGGTGACCATGTCGCCATTGGCCACGTGGCTGATCTCGTGGCCGACCACCGCCTCGACCTCCTGCTTGTTCATGTGTTGCAGCAGCCCAGTGCTGACCGCGACCAGGGCGTCGTTGCGGTTCCAGCCGGTGGCGAAGGCGTTGGGCTGGGGTGAGTCGAAGATGCCGACCTCGGGCATGCGGATGCCGGCGCGCTCGGACTGGCGGGCGACGGTCTCGAGCAGCCACTGCTCGAAGGGCGTCGACGGCTGCTCGATGATCTGCACCCGCATGCCGTGCTTGGCCAGCGTCTTGGAGAGGAACAGCGAGATCAGCGAGCCGCTGAAGCCGATGATCGCCGCCATCAGCAATAGCGCGCCCATGTCGAGCCCGCCCTGCTGGACCACACCGTCGATGCCGAACAGGCGGAAGGCCACGCTGATGACGACCAGTATCGCGAGGTTGGTCGCCAGGAAGAGGAAGATACGCATCATGGAACGAGGCTCCTGGATCGTCGAACAAGGGGGCTACCACCCGGTTGGTTGAACCGATGGGGTAGGGTTGCGCTCCCTTGGACAGGCGGGATGAAAAAAATTTCCGCACAGGGGTAGACAAAGTCAAAAGATGTGCGTAGCATACGTGGTCTCAGGTCGCTGGGGCCATAGCTCAGCTGGGAGAGCGCAACACTGGCAGTGTTGAGGTCGGCGGTTCGATCCCGCCTGGCTCCACCAAAATTCGGTAGTTCGGATCGGATCGCCTAGGCAGGCCCGGTCTGCAAGACTGAAAACGTTTCAGTCCCCATCGTCTAGTGGCCTAGGACACCGCCCTTTCACGGCGGTAACCGGGGTTCGAACCCCCGTGGGGACGCCAACAAGCATAACGGGTTAGCGATTCGGCTGGCTAGTCCGTTGGAAGTACAAAGCCGGGGCCATAGCTCAGCTGGGAGAGCGCAACACTGGCAGTGTTGAGGTCGGCGGTTCGATCCCGCCTGGCTCCACCAAATTCAGCCAAGAAAGACAGGATCGCCTAGGCAGGCCCTGTCTTGACTGAGACCGAGTTTCAGTCCCCATCGTCTAGCGGCCTAGGACACCGCCCTCTCACGGCGGTAACCGGGGTTCGAACCCCCGTGGGGACGCCAACAAGCATACGGGCCAGTCGCGAAAGCGGCTGGCCCGTTTTGCGTTTGGGGGCGGGCAAGGCGGCCCGCTCCGTGACCCTGCCGCAGGAGCCTTCCGTGCCCGCGCCCCTCTTCTCGCGCTATCTGGGGATCGACTATTCCGGGGCCGGCACCCCGGAGCAGCGATTGCCCGGAATCCGTGCCTACCGACTCGACGCTGACGACGACCTGCCGTCCGAGGTGTTCCCTGAGGGTTGTGCGCAACGCTGGAGTCGCCGTGCCCTGGCCGAGTGGCTCGAAACGGTGCTGCGCGAGCCGGTGCCGACCCTGCTCGGGGTCGATCATGCGCTGTCCTTTCCGCTCGACTACTTCGTCGCGCATGGGCTGAGGCACGACTGGCCGGTCTTCCTCGACGACTTCCAGTGTCACTGGCCGACCGATGGCGTCGGTGTCAGGGTCGAGGATGTGCGCCGCGGGCGCGTCGGGGCCGGGGCTGCGCGCAGTGGTGATGCGCGCTGGCGGCGCCTCACCGACCGTCGCGCCAGGGGCGCCAAGTCGGTGTTCCATTTCGACGTGCCCGGCTCGGTGGCCAAGTCGACCCATGCCGGGCTGCCCTGGGTGCGTCTGTTGCGCGCGCGGCTCGGTGGGCGGCTGCACTGCTGGCCGTTCGACGGCTGGACCCCGGCGCCGGGCCGGTCGGTGCTGGTCGAGGCCTATCCCGCACTCTATCGCGACGATGGCGATTGCATCGGGCTCACCCCGGATCAGTGCGATGCCCGTGCCGTGGCCTTGTGGCTGATGCGCGCGGATCGCGCCGGGCGACTCGATGAGCTGTTCACGCCTCCGCTCGATGCCGACGCCCGCGCCCATGCCGCCATCGAGGGTTGGATCATCGGCGTCGGCGCCCGCCGGGACTGAAGAGCTGAACCAACGAGTCGCGGCGGAGACCAATCGGTGTCGTCACGGTCGCTGACGGCGGGGCTCGGGGGCGGCGCGCGCAACGTGTGCGCTCGACTGGAACCGCGCTCGCGGATGCGAGAGGATGGAGGGCTTGCCGTGGCCTGGTCACGGCGGTTCATCACTTCGTTTCGTGCCGCCCGCGCACGCAGTCTGCGCGGGCGGTCTGTTTTGGTCGCGATTCGCACGAGAAGACACCGAGGAGATCGGAATGCCACGTATCAAGCTCGAGTTTCCGAACGCCGCAGGGCACCGACTGGCGGGGCTGCTGGAGATGCCGCCGGAACGGGTGCCGACGCGACGTTATGCGCTCTTCGCCCACTGCTTCACCTGCAGCAAGGACATCGCCGCGGCGAGCCGGATCAGTCGCGCCCTGGCCGATCGCGGGATCGCCGTGCTGCGCTTCGACTTCACCGGGCTGGGCAACAGCGACGGCGATTTCGCCAACACCAATTTCTCCTCCAACGTCGAGGACCTGCTGGCGGCGGCGCGCAAGCTCGAGGAGGACTTCCAGGCCCCGGCGCTGCTCATCGGTCACAGCCTCGGCGGCGCGGCGGTGCTCGCCGCCGCGCCCCAGCTGCCTTCGGTCGAGGCGGTGGTGACCATCGCCGCGCCTGCCACCGCCTCGCACGTCCAGCATCTGTTGAGCGACGCCCGCGACGAGCTCGAGGCGCGCGGCGAGGCCGAGGTCAAGATCGGGCTGCGCCGTTTCCGCATCCGCAAGCAGTTGCTGGAGGACCTCGCGCAGTACGGTGCGGCCGATCACATCCGCGACCTCGACCGGCCGCTGCTGGTGTTCCACTCGCCGCTCGACACCATCGTCTCGATCGACGAGGCGGCCAAGATCTATCAGGCCGCGCGTCACCCCAAGAGCTTCATCTCGCTCGACAACGCCGATCATATGCTCAGCGATCGCGAGGACGCCGAGTACGTCGCCGAGACCCTGGTGGCCTGGGCCAGCCGCTATCTCGGCCTCGGCGGTCATCGCTTCGAGCAGAGCCTGGGCACCGCGCCCAAGGTGGGCGCGGGCGAGGTGCTGGTCACCGAGCTGCACGCCCGCTTCCTGCGCGGGCTCTATACCGGTCGCCATCAGTTGCTCGCCGATCAGCCCTCGGCCGTCGGCGGCAGCGGGCTGGGTCCTGATCCCTATGAGCTGATGCTGATGGCGCTCGGCGCCTGTACCTCGATGACGCTGCGCGAATACGCCACCGCCAAGGGCTGGGATCTCGACGACGTCGAGGTGCGTCTCGCCTTCGATCGCAGTCACGCCGCCGACTGCACCGCCTGCGAGCGCGAGGAGGTGCGTGTCGATCGGGTGCAGCAGCGCATCAACCTGCTCGGCCATCTCACCGCCGGGCAGCGGGCGCGACTGCTGGAGATCGCCGAGCGTGCCCCGGTCAACCGCTCGCTCGAATCACTGATGCTGATCCACAGCGAACTCGACGACGAGCGCCTCGACTGAGCCCGGCTCAGTCGCCGAGCGGGGCGTAGCGATAGAGCCGCCAGATGTGGAGCGGGCGCGCGCAGGGCGCGCTCGCCCCCTGGTGGAGCGGCTGTCCCGCGCAATCCTGGAGGACGCGCCGCTCGGTCACCCGGAAGCCGGGGAGCGCGGGCGGATGACCGGCGCGCGAGACCAGCCAGAAGGGCTGGTCGATGCGCGCCGGGTCGAGCCGTGGCGCGATGCGCCCGTGCAGATACTCCGAGGGGCGGTGCAGTCCCGGCCACTGGCTGGTGGTGGCCGCAAGCCTCGGGGCGTGGAAGCGCAGCATCGCGACGAGCTGATAGCGGTCGGCATGGACCGGGGCGTCGAGTCCGGCGGCGACCTCGGCCAGCGCGGCGAAGCCGTGGGTCTCGCGCAGCACCCGGTTGGCGCTGTCGGGCAGCGGCAGCGCGGCGCTCGCCGCGTGCACCGCATAGAGCGTGACCAGGACGAGGTTGGCCCCGGCGCCGCCGAGCAGCCAGCGCGGTCGTTGCAGCAGTCGCGGTGCGAGCAGCGCCGGGGCGGCGAGCAGATAGACCACCGGCCAGTTGGCCTCGACCTCGCTGAAGCTGGCGATGACGGCGAAGAAACCGAGCGGGAACAGGGTCGCGGCGATCAGCAGGGCGCGGGCGTGACGGGTGAGTCGCGGGCGCGGTGGCGTGCCGCCACCGCCGCGCAGCGCCATCACCAGCACCGGGACCAGCAGCCCCCAGAAGGCGAGCTGGGCGCCGAGATAGCCGCCGAGGCTCGCCAGGCGCTCGACGAGCGTCTGCGGGCCGCTGTGGGCCATGGTGCCGGCGCCCAGGGTCTCGGGTGCGGCCAGCTCGGTGGAGAGCCCGTGACCGAGCTGGAAGCCGAGGCTGAGCCAGTCGTGGCTGGCGTTCCACCACAGGTTGGGGGCGAACACCAGCAGCGCGGCCAACGCGCCGAGATAGGGCCAGCGGGTGCGCAGCGCGCGCGGATCGACCCAGAGGATCGCCCACAGCAGCACCGGTCCGATCAGCACCATGGTGTACTTGCCGAGCAGCCCGATACCGACCGCGATGCCCGCCGTGATCCAGCGCCGGCGCTCACCGCCGAGGGCGCGCTCGGACTCGTGCAGGGCCAGTGCCCAGGCCAGCGCGAGCACGGTGTCCGGGGTGGTGACGACGCCGCCGATCAACCCCGGCAGGGTGGCGCAGGCGAGCAGCAGCGCGCTCGCCAGGGTGGCGGTGGTGGTCAGCCCGGCGCGCCAGTAGAGCCGGGCGAGCACCACCAGGGTGAGGACGCCGGCGAGCAGGGTGCCGAGCCGTGCGGCGAGCGCCGAGCCGGGCTCGAGCAGGGTGCCGAGCCCGAGCGCGGCGACCCCGGGCGGGTGATCGAAATAGCCCCAGCCGAGCGTCCGCGCCCAGTCGAAATAGTAGGCCTCGTCCTGGGTGACCGGCAGGAGCGCGGCGATGGCCAGGCGCAGTGCGCTCAGCGCGAGGATCAGCAGCGCGATCGGGCGCCAGTCGATGGACTCGGCAGCGGGACGACTCGGGGCGGCGGTGGACATGGCGGGCACGGGTTCGGTGGACGAACGCGTTAGAATGCCGCCCACCAGGGTCGCCGCGCAACCGACCCGCGTGCGCGATCGCCGCTCAGTCATGCCGCGTCCGGTACCGCCGAGGCGCCAAACCCCTTGTTTCAGGTTGTTCGGATCCATGCCACACAGACCCCCCCACCAGCCGCCCCAGCTCGCCGTCGTCGTGCCTACCTACAAGGAGGCGGGATCGGTCCCCGAGCTTGTCGAACGTGTCCGTCGGGTGCTCGACGGGCTCGCCTGGGAGCTGATCTTCGTCGACGACGACTCGCCCGACGGCACCGCCGAGCGGGTGCGCGAGCAGGCCCAGCAGGATCCGCGGGTGCGGCTGATCCGGCGCGTCGGGCGGCGCGGGCTGTCCTCGGCCTGTATCGAGGGGATGCTCGCCACCACCGCGCCCTGCGTGGCGGTGATGGACGGTGACCTGCAGCACGACGAGTCGCTGTTGCGCCAGATGTACGACACCCTCGACGCCGAGCCCGAACTCGACCTGGTGGTCGGCAGCCGCTATGTCGGCGGTGGCGGGGTCGGTGAGTGGAACGCGCGGCGCCAGGCGATGAGTCGCTTCGCCACGCGCGTCGGGCAGCGACTGCTCGGGGTCGAGCTGGCCGACCCGATGAGCGGCTTCTTCATGGTCCGCGCCGCCGCCTTCCAGGGCTGCGTGCACCGGCTCAGCGGGGTCGGTTTCAAGATCCTGCTCGACATCGTCTCCTCGAGCGAGCGGCCGCTGCGCTGTCGCGAGCTGCCCTTCACCTTCCGCGAGCGTCACGCCGGGACGAGCAAGCTCGACAACGCGGTGCTCTGGGAGTATCTGCTGATGCTCGCGCAAAAGACCCTGGGCTCGGCGATCCCGGTGCGCTTCCTCGCCTTCTCGCTGATCGGCGGGTTCGGCGTGTTCGTCCACATGGCGGTGCTGTGGCCGCTGCTGGCGGTGCTCGGCGAGGGCGCCTTCCTCGCCGGTCAGGCCACCGCCACCCTGGTGGCGATGACCAGCAACTTCTTCCTCAACAACCTGCTCACCTATCGCGACATGCGTCTGCGCGGTCGCGCGCTGCTGCGCGGCTGGCTCTCCTTCGTGGTGGTCTGCAGCGTCGGTGCCCTGGCCAATGTCGGCATCGCCAACTATCTGTTCGTCGAGGGGCTCTCGGGCTGGTTCCTCTCGGCGCTCGCCGGGATCCTCGTCGGCGCGGTGTGGAACTATGCGGTGACCGCGGTCTACACCTGGCGCCGCCCGCAGCCGGCCTGAGCCGGCTCAGCCGTCGAGCCGTTCGGCCAGCGAGCGCGGGAGCTGGCGCAGCTGGGCGCGCAGCCGGGGGACGAGCTGTTCGTAGAGCAGCTCGACCTCGCTGATCCCGGCGCGTCCGAGTAGCGCCAGATAGGCATCGAGGAAGAGTCCGGGGTCGCCCGGGATGTGACCGTGTAGCCGCGCGAGCAGTCGGCGCGCGAGATAGAGCACGGCGACGTTGTCGCGCACCGTCTCGGGGAGCCGCGCCGGGGGCGCGAACTCGGGGTGATGCTGGTGGTGCAGGCTGTCGCACACCATCGCCGGCAGGTGCCAGCTGCGCAGTAGCGCGGCGCCCATCTCGGCGGGATCGAGCAGGTCGAACAGGGGCTTGAGCCGGGGGTTGGCGCTCTTGAGCAGCGCGTTGATCACCAACCCGATGTCGGCGAGGATGCCGAGGGTGGCGACCTCCGCTGGGCGCCCGACGGCAAGCGTCTGGGCGAGGGTGAAGGCGAGGCGCGAGAGCTCGACGGCACGCTGGTGGATGTCCGTGAACAGCTCGGTGTTGGGCAGGCTGCGGCGCATGCTCTCGGTCATGATCACCTGGTAGACGGCGTTGTGACCGAGCAGGGCGATGGCGTGGCTGACGCTGGTGACCTGGTGCTGCAGCCCGTAGTAGGGCGAGTTGATCGACTTGAGCAGGGTGCTGGTGAGCGCCGGGTCCATGGTCACCAGCTCGACGATCTCGCCCTTGGTGGTGCGCTCGTCGAGCATCTTGTTGAGCAGCGCGGTGGTCGAGATCGGCAGCGCCGGGACCTTGGCGAAGAGCTGACGTGCGGTCTCGGTCTCGGCAAAGCCTGCGCCGCCGGCGGTGCGCGCGGCGATCAGCGCATCGGTGAGCGCCTGGCTGTGACGCGCGAGCGCCGCCTGGCGTCGCTGTGCGCGGTACAGTCGCTGGAGACCGAACTGGTGCGCGCGGTGCCGGAGATAGTCCAGCAGCGCGGGTTCGAGGTCGGCGATGGCGCTGCGTTCGAGCGCCAGCACCTGGCTGTGGGTGAGGGCGGTGGCGGTAGCGGCGTGGATGCCGGGTTGCGTCAGGTCGAACTCGCAGATCCAGTCGCCCGGGCCGAAACGCTCGGCGTCCGAGGCGGCGGTGTCGCCGATGACGATCTCGCCGGTGCTGATCACATAGAGCCGCTCGGCGCGGCTGTCGGCGCGAAACAGCACATCACCCGGGGCGAGACGCAGCGGGAGGGCGCGATTGTGCAGTCGCACCACCTCTGCTTCGGAGAGATCGGGAAAGGCGGTTGTCTGTTCGGCGTGAAGGGCGGGCGGGCCGGAGCGGGTCTCGCTCCTGGGGGCGGTGAGGTGTTTCCAGAGGTTGCGCATCGACTCGATCCCGGGGCGGTCCCGCACGGCTGGCCGTGGCAGAGAGGCTAGCCGAAAACGCCGTCGACCGCTCGTCGACGACCCTGCCCGGGACTCAGTGGAACAGCGCCTCGGCGGCCTGACGCAGCGTCTCGGCCTGGTCGGCGGGCGCGGCGGCGCCGGTCTGGTGGCGCGGCTCGAACAGCTCGCAGAAGTTGGCGCGGACCTTGTCCGTTACCGGTTCGGCGATCGGCTCGATGCAGTCGTTGGCGCGTCCCGGGGCGTGGTGCCGGCAGTTGCGGCAGCAGTGGGTGGCGCGCTCGCAGTTCGGGCAGCGGCCCTCGCGGGCGTAGTCGAGACGGGTCAGGGGACTGCCGCAGTGCCAGCAGTTGCCGAGGCTGGGGTCTGTCATGATGGCGAGGTCCGGGGCGCCAGGCCCCGCTCCGTGGCTGGTCGGTGCACGCAATTCTAGCGCTCGCTCCGGTGCTTCGCGACGACGAAAAAAGGGGGCCGTGCGGCCCCCGAAGACTCCTCCTCCTTTGGTCCCTCTCGCGGGCGCCCGCCTCGTGGCGGGTCAGCCGAAGGTGTCGTGGGTGATGTTGTTGTACCAGCTGTAGGCGTACTGCACCTCGCGGGCCAGTGCCCAGTCGGGTGCGTCGCTCGGGGTCAGGCCGCCGGCGCCCTCGACCGGGGCGATGGTGGCGCCGTCCTCGCTGAGGCGGTAGACGGCGGCGATCGAGATGCCGTAGTCGGTGCCGATGATCGAGTAGCAGGTGTTGATGTAGGAGGGCGTGCCCGGCTCCTCGCCCTTGAGCAGCGCGGCGATCGCCGCGGCGGCGACCTTGCCCTGGCTGTTGGCCGAGTAGCCGGACTTGGGCATCTTGGTGGCGATACAGGCGTCACCGATGACATGGATGCCGGGATGGATGCTCGACTCGAAGGTGCGCTTGTCGACCGGGCACCAGCCGCTGTCGTCGGCCAGGCCCGCCACCTGGGCGATCTTGCCGGCGCGCTGCGGCGGGATGACGTTCATCACGTCGGCCCGGATCTCGTCGCCGAAGCTGGTCTCGGCGACCATGCCCTCGGCGTCGACCCTGACCACGGCGGCGTCCGGGCCGGGATGCCACTCGATCAGGCTGTCCTCGGTGCCGAAGCCGTAGAGCCGCTCCCAGCCCTGGGTGAACAGTCCCTGCTTGGAGAAGGCCTGCTTGCTGTCGAGGATGATGACCTTGGACTTGGGCTTGTGGCCCTTGAGGTAGTGGGCGATCTGGCTGGCGCGCTCGTAGGGACCGGGCGGACAGCGGAAGGGGTTGGGCGGGGCGACCAGCACCACGGTGCCGCCGTCGGCCATCTCCTCGAGCTGGCGGCGCAGCAACGCGGTCTGGGCGCCGGCCTTCCAGGCGTGCGGCAGGGTCTCGGCGGCGGTCTCGCTGTAGCCCTCGATGCGGTCGTAGAGCAGCTCGATGCCCGGGGCGACGACGCAGCGGTCGTACTCGAAGCGCTCGCCGCCGGCGGTGTCGACTGCGCGCGCCTCGGGGTCGATCGCGGTGACGGTGTCGTGGACCACGCGGATACCGTGCGCGCGCAGCCCGTCATAGCCGTGCTCGAGGGTGTCGAGCTGGCGGTCGCCGCCAATCACCTCGTTGCTGAGATAGCAGGTGTAGTAGGTCTGGTTGGGCTCGATCAGGGTCACCTCGATCGCCGGGTCGGCGCGCTTGAGGTACTTGGCGGCGGTGGCCCCGCCGGTGCCGCCGCCGACCACCACCACCCGGTGGCTGGCGGCGCGGGCGAGATAGGGGGCCGAGAGCAGGCCGAGGGCGGCGGTGGCAGTGGCGCCGGTCTTGACGAAATCGCGTCTGCTGAGCTTCATCGCGTGCTGATCCTCCGATGTCCTTATTGTTGGCTGGCGTAGAAGGCGTACAGGGCTTCGAGACCGTCCTCGCCGTGGCGCTCGAGCAGGTCCTCGAGCTTGCTGCGCATCTTCTTCGGCAGCTCGCGACGATCGGCGCGGAAGTCCTCCATGGCGTAGCGCAGATAGGGCATCCACTGTCCGGCGAGGATGTTGTAGTCCTCCTCGTCGACCAGCGGGATGCCGCCCTCGGCGTGGCACTTCTCGCAGAAGCGGTCGTGGAGCTCGGCGCCGGTGTCGACCAGTGCCGCGTCGTAGTCCTGGGGGGCTGGGCGATAGGGCTGGGCATGGAAGTATTCGGCCATCGCCTCGAACTCGGCGGTGTCATAGCCCTTGGCGATGCGGCCCATCACGGTCGAGTAGGTGTCTCCGCTCTTGAACGCCTCCATGGTGTCGACGAATACCAGCGGGTCCATCGCCGAGATGCTGGGCGCCGCCGGCCCCATGCTGTTGCCCTCGGTGCCGTGACAGCCGGCACAGGCGTTGGCGAGCATCTCCGGGGTGGCGTCTCCGGCCTGTGCGGCGGAGACGAGTCCGAGCGCGAGGAGTCCCGCGGTCAGGGACAGTCTGTTGCGGATCGAGTCGGCCATTCCTTCCTCCTGTTGCATCTTTGCGGTAGACCGACGCCCTCCGGGGCGTCGGCGGCTGAGGGGTAGCGGCCTGGGCCACTGCCTCTTGAGCAAGTGCGCGGTGCGCGGAGTCGTGTCGTCGCCCGGCGGCGAGCGGGATCAGTGACCGCGGGCCAGCAGCTCGATCGCCTCGCGATTGTCGAGCTGGCGGGCGCGGTCCGCCGCGGTGCGTCCCTGCGCATCCTCGAGAGCGGGGTTTGCGCGATAGTCGATCAGGAGATCGATCAGGGCGTTGTGATCGGTCGAGATGGCCTCCATCAACGCCGTGGTGCCGTCGCTGTCTTGCAGATTGGGGTTGGCGCCCTGTTCCAGCAGCAATCGCGCCAGCTCGTGGTGGCCCTGGCTGGCGGCGAGGATCAGCGCGGTGGCGCCGAGCGCGTCGCGGGCGTTGACCTCGGCGCCGGCCTCGAGCAGGGCGCGGGCCATCTCGAGCTGGCCGCGGTCGGCGGCGATCAGCAGCGCGGTGGCGCCGTCGCGGTCGCGCGACTCGAGCTCGGCGCCGGCCCCGAGCAGCGGTGCGACCAGGGCGACATGGCCGCGTTCGGCCGCCTGCATCAGCGCGGTGCGACCGTCGCGATCGGCGGCCTTGGGATCGGCGCCGCGGAACAGCAGCTGTTCGACCATCTCGAGGATGCCGTGACGCGCGGCGATCATCAGCGCGTCCCAGCCGGCGCGGGTGCGGTCGTGGACATGGGCGCCGCGTGCGATCAGCAGCGCCGAGATGCCGATGTGTCCGCCCTCGGCGGCAAAGGTCAGCGGGGTGCAGCCGGCGACGGTGCGGGCGTTGACCGTTGCGCCACGGGTCAGCAGCAGCGCCACCGTCTCCAGCTCGTCGGCCTCGACGGCGAACATCAGCGCGGTCTTGCCGAAGGCGTTGGCGGCATCGACGGGGGCGCCGCGGTCGAGCAGTTCGGCCATGGTCTCGGTGTCTCCGACCATGGCATTGAGCCTGAGCTCGGTGGCAAGGTCGGCCGCCCCGGCGCCGCCCGCGCCGAGCAGCAAGGCGGCGAGCAGGGAGATCCTCGGGGCGCGGCGGCAGGTCCTGTTGCTGGTCATCATCTCCGGCCTCGTCGTTGCGCGGGCGCCGACCTCAATCGGCGGCGGCCGTTTCGGGCAGCGGCTCGTAGGGCTCTTCGTGGACGATGCCCTTGTGACAGTCGATGCAGGTCTGTCCCTTGTCCTCGGCGGCGGCGTGACGGCTACGCGCCGAGCGCCCCTGTTCGGAGAGGTCCATGCTGGAGAAGTCGTGGCAGGTGCGGCACTCGCGCGAGTCGCTGCGCTCCATCTTCGCCCAGACCCGCGAGGCCATCTCCCAGCGACGCGCCTCGAACTTCTCGGGGGTGTCGATGGTGCCGACCAGCTCGTGGTAGACGTCCTTGACGGCGATGACCTTGGTGACCAGCTTTGGCCACAGCGCCTTGGGGACATGGCAGTCGGCGCAAGTCGCCTGTACGCCCGAGGGGTTTTTGTAGTGGAGTGTCTCCTTGTACTCCTCGAAGTTGGTATGCATCGTGTGACAGGAGGTGCAGAACTCCATGGTGTTGGTGGAGCGGATGCCGAAGTCGAGCGCGGCGACGAAGCCGATGCCGGCAAAGAACATCAGAACCAGGACTGCCATGGAGAATCTGCGCCGAGACGTCTTGCGCTGGGGCATACGAACCATCCTCCCCGACGGCGGTTGGTGACCGGTCCCGAGCACGCCCAGGAGGTCGCTCCGCCTTCTTGATAATTGTCATTGATCTTAAGTGAATTGGTCTGTGGTTGCCAAGGCCGGCGCCCGTGTCCGAGGTTGGCGGGCGTATTCCGGACGTGGACGTGTGCCGGGAACGCCGCCGTGAATCACTGGTCGGAGGTGGAGTGGTGCTATCGCAGTTGATCCCCGCTCATGGGGTCTCAGTGAGCCCCGATGTCGTGCGGCAGGTGCTCGCCACCGCCTTCGCGATCGACGATGGACTGCTCGGTGACGCCGTCACGATCCGTGTCTCCGGTGTCTCCGACGACCAGAACGCCATGCTGATGGCCGGGCTGCTGCTGGATCGTCTGTGCAGGGTCTCGGGGCGGGTGCTGGTCGATGTGCGCCGGCTGCACGGCCGTCCCTCGCTGGCCTCGGTCTACTTCCTGATGCGCGAGTTGCCGCTGCGCCAGCACCCGCCGCGTGAGGTCGCGATCCTGGAGCGTGAGGCGCTGCGTGCCCATGCTGAATTCCATCGCACGACCGCAGCCAACACCGGGGTGTGTTTCACGTACTTCTTCGACGTCGCCGCGGCATGTGCCTGGCTGGCCGCCGGGCGTTGAGTCGTTAGCGACGGCGGATCTCTCGGGGGATGGGGTGCATGCAAGGACGTTGTTGCATCATCAAGGTCGGCCGGACCTTCGGCGAGCTGGTCGTGCGTCGAGGTGACTTCGAGGACTGGATCCGCGCCGGTCTCGGCAGCGATCGCGCCTGGCGGGTGGTCGACGCTGCGGCGGGCGCATCCTTGCCCGCGCCCGATGAACTCGCCGCGGTGGTGATCACCGGCTCGCACGCCATGGTCAGCGAGGCCGCGCCCTGGAGTCTGGGCATCGAGCGGTGGCTCTCGGGGGTGTTGGCGCGCCGGGTGCCGGTACTCGGGATCTGCTACGGGCACCAGTTGCTCGCCCGCGCCTGCGGCGGCGAGGTCGGCTTCAATCCGCGCGGACTCGAACTCGGCTGTGTCGAGGTTCGGCTGAGCGCGGCGGCGCACGACGATCCGCTGTTCGGTGGGCTGCCCGATCGCTTCGTGGCGCCGGTCACCCATGCCCAGTCGGTCTTGCGCCCCCCGCCCGGTGCCCGGGTGCTGGCAGCCAACGACCACGATCCCCATCAGGCATTGCGCCTGGGTGCGTCGGCCTGGGGCGTACAGTTCCATCCCGAGTTCGATCGCGAGGCGACCCAGGTCTATGTCGATCGCCAGATCGACGCCCTGGGCGCGCGCGGGTCCGAGGTCGAGGTCGTCGACACTCCCGAGGCGGCCGGCCTGCTCCAACGCTTCGCCGCTTTGGTGAGCGGGCGGTAGGGTGCCCAGCCGCCAGCCGCCAGTCGCCAGTCGCCAGTCGCCAGTCGCCAGTCGCCAGCGCCCAGCCGGGGAGATTGAACCGCGAAGGCGCGAAGGGCGCAAAGAGCCTCAAGTCGTAAGCGGCCAGTCTCCAGCAGCCAGTGGGAGCGCACCCTCGACGAGGGCACGTCTTGCCCGCATCCGTGGTGCAGGTCTTTGGCACCAGCGCTTGAGGGTAGTCAGCCACTGGTGGCTGGTGGCTGAAGGCTGGTCGCTGGTCGCTGGTCGCTGGCGTGATGGCCTCTAGCGCTGCGCGGAGAAATCGAGCATGCGCTGGATCGGGCGTACCGCGCGCTCGCGGATGGCGTCCTCGACCTGGATCTCCTGGTCGCCCTCGCGCAGCACGCGCTCGAGGTTCTGCAGCGCGTTCATCGCCATCCACGGACAGTGCGCGCAGCTCTCGCAGGTCGCGCCCTCGCCGGCGGTGGGGGCCGGGATCAGCGTCTTGTGGGGGGCGAGCTGACGCATCTTCCAGAAGATGCCGGTGTCGGTGGCGACGATGAACTCGGGGTTGGGCAGCTCGGTGACCGCGCGGATCAGCTGGGTGGTCGAGCCGACCACGTCGGCCTGCTCGACCACCGCATCGGGTGATTCGGGGTGGACCAGCACCGCCGCGTCGGGGTGTAGCGCGCGCACGCGTTCGAGGGCGTACGACTTGAACTCCTCGTGGACCACGCAGGCGCCGTCCCACATCAGCATCTCGGCGCCGGTCATGCGCTGGACATAGTGGCCGAGATGGCGGTCAGGCGCCCACAGGATCTTTTCGCCGCGCTCTGCAAGGTGGCGCACCACCGGGAGCGCGATGCTCGAGGTCACCATCCAGTCGGCGTGTGCCTTCACCTCGGCGCTGGTGTTGGCGTAGACCACCACGGTGTGATCCGGATGGGCGGCGCAGAAGGCGGCGAAGTCTGCTGGCGGGCAACCCTCGTCGAGCGAGCAGGTGGCGCTCAGATCGGGCATCAGCACCCGCTTCTCGGGGTTGAGGATCTTGGCCGTCTCGCCCATGAAGCGCACCCCGCAGACGACCAGGGTGCTGGCCTCGGTCTGGGTACCGAAGCGCGCCATCTCGAGCGAATCGGCGACCCGGCCGCCGGTTTCCTCGGCCAGTTCCTGGAGGTCGCCGTCGGTGTAGTAATGGGCGACCAGTACCGCGTCCTGCGCCTTGAGCAGTTTGGCGATGCGCTCCTTGGTGGCGCGCTTCTCGTCGGCGCTGAGGATGGGCCATTGGGGCTGGGGCGGTACCTGGACAGTGGGGCGGGAGCCACCCCCCGTGGTCGCGTTTGGCATGGTCGTTCTCTAGTGGTTCGTCTGGGGTCCGGCCTGGCGCCGCAGACGGGTTCGTCGCGGGCCGATGTCATGGCATTGGACCGGTCTCGGGTATGAATGCTCCCGTCCAGGCGTGTCGCCGCGCCGTGGCGAGCAGCGCCATCCGTGGGCTGGTGGACGGGGGGTGCATGGTGGCGCCGCAGCGCCGTGTCGCCACCGGCCGGGGTCGGCCGGTGGCAAGCTCTCCTCCGGGCGAACCCGGAGCGGTCAGGTCAGGCCGAGGCGGAGTCGCTTTCGGTTGCGGACTGCCCCCGGCGCGGCTTGTCGGGCAGGCCGCGCGGGTTGGTGAAGCGCTCGTTGAGGGTCTGGATATAGTTCTCGCAGTTCTGCAGCACCTCGTCGATGGTGTTGCGGCTCCTGCGACTCCAGCCGATCGGCGAGCCCGAGAGCACGGTGCGCCAGAAGCGGGTGTTGCGCTGGAAGGCGCCGATCACGTCGCCCGGCGGGTTGTGCTTCTCGACCTGCTTGCGCAGCCAGGGCATCACGCTCAGCGCCGCCAGTCGGCGGATGGTGAAGTGCCCGCCGATCACCAGCACCGCGATCACGCCCTCGAGCCCCCACAGCCCCCAGGAGACGGTGGTGAAGAGGTCGAGCCACTGCGGGTCGTAGACCAGCCCGTGCCAGTGTCCGGCCCGCAGGCTCCAGACCATGAAGGCGCCGGCCAGCAGCGCGAGCAGGATGGTCTCGGTGACCAGGGTGCGACGACGCCAGCGACGCTTGGCCTGTTGCAGCAGCGCCATCGAGCCGTCGGTGAAGTCGGTGGCGGTCTTGCGCAGCGCGGCGACGATGCGGTAGGCGCGCTCGATCTCGACGCGCTCCATGCGCAGATAGATCTCGGCGAGATCCTCGTCGCGCTTCTTCTCGAAGCGCGCGCGCCGGTGCTCGTCGGCGATGGTGGTGCCGGCGTCCGGGCTGTAGACGGTGTAGAAGCGCCCGGCGGTGAGTCCGGCCTCGCCGAGCGCGCGCAACCAGGCGGCGACCACGTCCTCGGGGTTATCCTCGGTGGCCGCCGAGTCCATCTGGTTGAGGATATAGAGGAACTTGCCCGAGTCGGCCCGGTTGATGGTGTCGCGCACCAGGTGCTTGAGGGTGTCGCGCATCGCCCCGGGCTCGGGGTGACGGGCGTCGAACATCACCAGCACCAGGTCGGAGAGGTCGATCATGTGATCGGTCAGGCGCAGGATGGTGGTGCGCTGGGCATCGGCGTCGAAGCCCGGGGAGTCGATCAGGATCTTGCCGCGCAGCCGGTCGCTGTGACAGGTCTTGAGCTGCAGATAGGTATCGATGCGGTTGCCGTCGCCGCTGTCCTCGGCGGTGTCGACATGGGCGATGTCGCGCGACATCTGGTAGAAGGGGAAGCGCGGGTCGGAGTCGAGCGAGACCCCGGGCAGCGAGTGGCTGATCGGGTCGGCGCTGTAGACGACGACGGTGAAGCGGTCGTCGACGGCCTGGTTGCCGGTGCGCTGGAGCTTCTCGCCGAGATAATGGTTGATGAAGGTCGACTTGCCCGCCGAGAAGGTGCCGAGCACCGAGATCAGCGGCCACCAGGGGATCTGACTGGAGAAGGTCTGATTGGTCTGCAGAACGCCGGTGGCGTAGGCGACCTCGTCGATCTCCCGGAAGCTCTGCACGGCACTGAGCAGGACCGGGTTCTCCTGCTCCAGGTGGGACTCCAGTTCCTTCAGGCGCTGCTGCACAGCGTCAGCGGTAGACGGCATGGATTGGGTTCCTCTCTGCGATGGTCCGTGCGCTTGTCGCTTGCGGGTGTGTGCCGGGCACGTCGCGGCGGACGCGCACTTCAGTATCGGGCTCACCTGCGGTTTCCCGGCGCGCGATGGCCCGCGATGTTACAACGAACCCCCAGGCCAGTGATAGTCGACCGCGCGGCGGTCTGCATGTCCCCGGGAACGGGCCCGTGGCCTGGGTTGAATGTCTCGCGGCGACACAGGCATACTGGACAACTGCGCCGTCCGGAGCACAGGGATGCGGCACCTGGCATGTCTCGCAGTACCCGGCCGAAGATCGCCTGGTCCATGAAAAGACGGACGCGCGCCGGGCTCAACGACCCTCCCCCCCGACGGTGTCCGAGTTCCGCTCCGAACCGCAATCGCGCCCTTCGGGCTTCCGACTCAACACACAGCGTTTGGTGTGCGATCCGATGGCAATACAGATGAGAAAGGCCTCAGCCGCGTGGCTGTTCGCCCTCGCCCTGGTGGGCGCCGCAAACACGGCGCAGGGGCAGGGCGGTCCGGACGAGACCTTCGTCGTCCAGCAGGCGCAGGGTGCGCCGACGGTCTCCATCGGCGGGACCGTGGTCCCCTACAAGGAGGTGATGCTCGCCGCCCAGCTCCCCGGGCGCGTGACCTTCATCGCCGGGCGCGAGGGCGACGCCTTCGATGACGCCGAGCTGCTGGTGGCCATCGGCGACGCCGAGTTGCTGGCCAAGCGCCGTGCGCTGCTCGCGCAGATGGCCAGCGCCGACGCCCAGCTGCGCAACGCCGGGGTGCAGTACACCCGCGAGATCTTCTCGCCGCAGTCGCGCGCGGTGCCCGGCGGCATGGGTCTGCCCAACCTGTTCGATCAGATGTTCACCCGTCCGGTCGAGTCCTTCATCGGCGAGCGTGATCGCAGCGCCGAGCGCTCGGCCGACCTGTTCGCCTCCGGCGTGCAGATCCAGGAGGCGCAGAACCTGATGCTGCGTCTGCAGGCCGAGCTGCAGGCGCTCGACGCCAAGATCCGCGATGCCCGCGGCATTGCGCCCTTCGACGGTGTGATCGTGAAGAAGTTCGTCGAGGTCGGCGACACCGTGCAGCCGGGGCAGCCGCTGCTCAACTATGCCGACATCGAGTATCTCCAGGTCGAGGTCGACGTCCCGGCGCGACTGCGTGCGGGGCTGCGCGAGGGGATGATGCTGCAGGCCGAGATCGACCCCTCGAACCAGCGCGTGCCGGTCCGGGTGGCGCAGATCTTCCCCATGGCCGACCCCCAGCGTCACACCATCAAGATCAAGTTCGACCTGCCCCAGGGCGTCTCCGAGCCGGGGATGTACGCCAAGGTGCTGGTGCCCGATCACAACGCCCCGGCGCGTGCCAACCCGGTCGTGCCGCGCTCGGCGGTGCGCTACAACGGCAGCCTGCCCGGGGTCTATGTGCTCGACACCGAGGGCGCAGCCAAGCTGCGCCTGATCCGTGTCGGCGAGTCGCTCGAGGGCGGTTTCATCACCGTGCTCAGCGGGCTGCGCCCGGGCGAGCGAGTGCTCGCCGACCCCGGTCCCGGGGTGAGTGCCGGCTGGGCCCGAGGCGAGGACGCCGGGCACTGACGGATCAACCGGTCGCGGCGCGCAGGACCGCCCGCGACCCGGCGTGACGGCCTGCGACCGTCGCGCCGCTGGGCAGCGACGCCCGCTGCGGGCGTCCGCCGATCGCCGCCACGCCGCGCTGGCCCGTACAAGCTGGATTCGACATGAGCCAAGACGTAACCCCCATGACCTCGGATCAAGACACCCGTCTCGCCGACGACGCGCATCTCGGCATCGCCGGGCGCACCGCCCGCTTCTTCATCCGCTCGCCGCTCTCGCTGCTGTTCTACGCGGCGATGCTGATGATGGGGCTGCTCGGGTTGATGATGACCCCGCGCCAGGAGGATCCGCAGATCTCGGTGCCCATGATCGACATCATGGTGCAGTACCCGGGCGCCTCGGCGCAGCAGGTGGCCAACCTTGCCACCCAGCCGCTGGAGCGGCTGATCAGCGAGATCCCCGGGGTCAAGCACGTCTACTCGGCCTCGCGGCGCGGCGAGGGGCTGGTGACCGTCGAGTTCGACGTCGGCGAGGAGATGGGCCCCTCGTTGGTCAAGGTCAACGACAAGCTCGCCTCCAACATGGACCTGATCCCGCCGGGTGTGCTGCCGCCCCTGGTCAAGAGCAAGGGGATCAACGATGTGCCCATCGTCACCCTGACGCTGTGGTCGAAGGATCTCGACGACAACGGCATCGCCGACGTCGACGACGGCCAGCTGCGCCTGCTCGCCCAGGACCTGCTGCAGGCGCTCAAGCAGGTCGAGGACACCGGCAACGCCTTCATCGTCGGCGGGCGGCGCGAGCAGGTCACCATCGACGTCTCGCCCGAGCGGCTCTCGGGCTATCGCATCAGTCTCGACCAGGTGGCGCAGACGCTGAGGAGCGCCAACGCCGAGACCACCGCCGGCGACGTCGAGTCGCGCGGCGCGCACTTCACCGTCACCACCGGCGCCTTCCTCACCGGGGTCGAGGACATCAACCGGCTGGTGGTCGGCACCTACAACGACATCCCGGTCTACATGCACGATGTGGCCGAGATCCGGCTCGGACCCGAGGACGCCAGCCAGCTCGTCACCTATTACACCGGACCTGCCGCCGAGATCGAGACCCGCGCCGACGGTCGTCCCGCCGTCACCCTCGCCATCGCCAAGAAGGAGCTGAGCAACGGCGTGACCGTGGCCGATGCCATCCTCGAGCGGGTCGAGGAGCTGCGCGGCACGCGCATCCCCGACAACGTCGAGGTCAGCGTCACCCGCAACTACGGTGAGTCGGCCGATCAGAAGGTCTCGGAGCTGATCTGGAAGCTGATCAAGGCCACCCTGTTCGTGGTGGTGCTGGTGCTCATCGCCTTCCGCGCGGTGCGCCCGGCGCTGGTGGTGATGCTGGTGATCCCGGTGGTGCTGTTCATGACGGTGTTCATCGCCTGGGTGGGCGAGTTCACCATCGACCGGGTGAGCCTGTTTGCGCTGATCTTCTCCATCGGCATCCTCGTCGACGATGCCATCGTGGTGGTCGAGAACATCTACCGACGCTGGCTGGCCGAGGGCCGCACCGACGAGGCCACCGCGGTCGACGCGGTGCGCGAGGTCGGCAACCCGACCATCCTCGCCACCTTCACGGTGATCGCGGCGCTGCTGCCGATGGGCTTCGTCAGCGGCATGATGGGGCCCTACATGGCGCCGATCCCGGTGCTCGGCTCGGTGGCGATGTTCGTCTCGCTGTTCGCCGCCTTCGTCTTCACCCCCTATCTGGCGATCTCCAAGTGGCTGCGCCCCTCGATGGGCTATCTCGCCGCCGCCGAGCGGCGCGAGCATCGCGACGCCGAGCGACTCGAGCGCTTCTTCCGCCGCGTGCTCACCCCGCTGATGGAGAGCCGCGCCAAGCGGCGCATCTTCCGCCTGGTGCTCTGGGGCACCTTCCTCTTCGCCTGCTCCTTCTTCTACTTCAAGTGGGTGGCGGTGAAGATGATGCCGCTCGACAACAAGCCCGAGTTCTCGGTGGTGATCGACATGCCCGAGGGCACGGCGCTGCCGGTGACGGCGAATCTCGCCCACCGGCTCGCCGAGCAGCTGCGCACCCTGCCCGAGGTGACCGCGATCCAGCTCTATGCCGGCACCGCGCGACCGTTCGACTTCAACGGCATGGTGCGCCACTACTATCTGCGCTCCGACCCCTGGCAGGGCGAGCTGCAGGTGCAGCTCACCGACAAGCACGCGCGCGAGCGCAGCAGCCACGAGATCGCGGTCGCCGCGCGCGAGCTGATCACCGCCACCGCGCACCAGGCCGGGGCGCGGATCGCGGTGGTGGAGATGCCGCCGGGACCGCCGGTGCTGCAATCGGTGGTCGCCGAGATCTACGGCCCGACCCCGGAGCTGCGCCGCGAGTTCGCGCGTGACGTCACCGCCTTCTTCGGGCAGGCGCCGAGCGCGCGCGATGTCGACAACTATCTGCGCGACGACTTCGACTACTGGCGCTTCGAGGTCGATACCGAGAAGGCGGTGCGTCGCGGCATCTCGGTCGACACCATCAACCGCAACCTCGAGATGGCCCTCGGTGGCGCCACCATGGGCGACATCAAGCAGCAGAGCGGGCGTCAGAGCGGTCACGAGCCGACCCGGATCGTCATCCAGGTGCCGCTGGCCGAGCGCTCGCAGATCGAGCGTCTGGGCGATCTGCCAATCCTCTCCAACCAGGGCTTCACGGTGCCGTTGAGCGAGCTCGGGCGCTTTGTGCTGACCCCCGAGGAGGATCTGATCTATCACAAGGATCTGCGCCCGGTCGAATACGTCGTCGCCGACGTCGGCGGGCGTCTGGCCGCGCCGGTCTATGCCATGTTCCAGGTCCAGGACCTGATGGCCGAGCAGGACTACCTCGCCCCGGACGGCTCGCGTCCGAACGCCGGCGGCGGTTTCGGCGATGCCTTCCACTGGCTCGGCGCGCCGCCCAACGACGGGCGTCTCGCCTGGCAGTGGGCCGGTGAGTGGACGGTCACCTTCGAGACCTTCCGCGACATGGGCGCGGCCTTCGCCGTCGCCCTGGTGCTGATCTACATCCTGGTGGTGTGGGAGTTCGGCAACTTCCGCATCCCGCTGGTGATCATGGCGCCGATCCCGCTGACCCTGCTCGGCATCATCCCCACCCACGCGCTGGTGTTCGCGATGGGCATGGGCGGCGAGTTCACCGCCACCTCGATGATCGGCTGGATCGCCCTGGCCGGGATCATCGTGCGCAACTCCATCCTGCTGGTGGATTTCGCCATCCACGAGATCCAGAAGGGCGTGCCGGTGGCCGAGGCGATGATCCGCGCCTGCAAGATCCGCACGCGCCCGATCCTCATCACCGCGCTGGCGCTGGTCGCCGGCTCCAGCGTGATCATCACCGACCCGATCTTCCAGGGCATGGCGATCTCGCTGCTCTCGGGCGTGGTGGTCTCGACCCTGCTCACCCTGATCGTGATCCCGCTCGGCTGTGTCGCCGCGAGCGAGGCCATGTGCGAGGTCGCGGCGGCGAGCGCGCCGCCCGGGGTGCGGGTGCCCTGTCTCGCCGAGCGCGAGGAGGCCGCCGAGGCCGCAGAGCGCGCGCGTCCCGATGCCGCGCCAGGCGCGGGGCGGATGCGCCGGATCGCCGCCCAGGCCGGTGAGATCCTGGTGATGGTGTTCTATGCGGTGCGCGCGATCTTCGTGCTGCTGTTCGAGGCGCTCAAGGGGATGCTCGGGCGTTGGCGCGAGCGGCGCCGTCCGCAGCGCCCGGCGCCGACGCGGACCACGGCGCCGACGCCGAGCGACACTCCGGCAGCGGATACCTCGCCCACGACGCGTGCCGCCGAACCGGAACCGGAACCGGAACCGAAACCTGAGCCTGAGTCCGAGTCCGAGTCGCCGGCGAAGAGGACGACCGCGAAGAAGACGACGGCGAAGAAGGCCACCGCGAAGAAGACGACGGCGCGCAAGACCACCGCGAAGTCGACCACGACGCGCAAGACCGCCAAGCGCAGCGGGCGGCGTGGCATCCAGTTGAAGGATGACGCCCAGGAGCCGCCGAGCGATGACTGAGTCGTCTCCGTCTGGTCGCCTGCCGGGGCGGTCTGCTAAGGTCGCTGCGTTGCACGTCGCCGCATGAGCGTGCGCAAGGAGTCACGTTCATGATGCGTCGGTTGTCGGCCGCCACCCTGGTGTGCGCGCTCTGGTGCGCGGCCCCCGGGGCCGCCCAATCGCTGTGGTCGGCCCCCGATGGGGCGGATTCACCCTATCGCCAGGGCTTCGAGCAGGGGCTCGAGCAGCAGGCCGCACCGCCTGTCTGGTCAGCGCCGCCGCGCGCTCGCGACGACGGCTATCGCTTCCGCCCCTGGGGCGCTGAGGAGGCGAGGACGGATGAGGTTCCGGGCTATCGCTTCCGTGAGCCCGGGCGTCGCGCCGATGCGCCATTGGTGGTGCCGGGGGAGGGGATCGAGTATCGCTTCCGACCGCTGACCGAGCGCGAACGCATGCAGCGTGATGAGACAAGGAATCGCGACTGGCGGCCGCGACCACAGCGTTCGAGTGACGGCCAGGCGCCGCCACCCCTCGGTTGGCCCGCACCCTGGTCCGTGGACTGACCTCGGCGGCGTGGTCCCGATCACCATCCCACACACCATCAGGAGGAGCTGACGTCATGCGGTTGAAACAATGGATGCAGACGGCCGTCGCCCTCGGCGCCGGTCTGGCCGCGATGGCCCAGGGGGCCTCGGCGGCGACCGAGTTCTCCGCCGAGATGCTCAGTCGCGCCCCGGACGGGCAGACGACCTCGGGGCGGATGTATGTCGGCGACGGACGGATGCGCGTCGAGATGACCCGCGAGGGGCGGGAGATGGTGCGCATCGTCGATCGTGACCAGGGGCGCGAGTGGTTGCTGCTGCCGGCGCAGCGCGTCTACATGGAGCGCAGCCTCCCGCCCCAGGCGGGCAATGATCCGCTGCCCGCGCCCTCGGCCGAGCGCAATCCCTGTGCCGGGCTGCCGGAGATGAACTGCCGGCGCGCCGGCGAGGAGACCGTCGGCGGTCGTGCCGCGGTCAAGTGGGAGATGACGATCAGCCGCGACGGCCAGACCCTCACCGGCGCCCAGTGGCTCGATGTCGAGCGCGGACTGCCGCTGAAGTACGAGATGCCCGATGGTCGGCGCATGGAGCTGCATCTGGTCGGCGAGGAGCGGCTCGACGGGCGGCAGGTCGAGAAATGGGAGGTGACCGCCAGCGCACCGAACCAGCAGCCGACCCGGACCTTCCAGTGGTTCGATCCCGAGCTGGGGCTGGCGGTGCGCGAGGAGTTCCCCGGGGGTTACGTACGCGAACTCGACGCCATCCGCGTCGGTCCGCAGCCCGATCACCTGTTCAGCGTCCCCGAGGGCTATAGCCGCGCCGAGCCACAGCAGCAGCGCTAGGGAGGAGGCGCCGCCGGGCGTGGCGGCGCAGCCCCGCCCGGTCCGCCCGGGGAGCAGTCGTTGAGGAGTTGTGCAGCATGATCACCATCGTCGGCAGTCTCAAGGGTGGCTCGGGCAAGAGCACCGTCACCTTCAATCTTGCGGTGTGGCTGGCCATGGCCGAGCGCCGGGTGCGGCTGATCGATGCCGACCCCCAGGCCACCCTCAGCGACGTGCTCGAGGTGCGCCGGGAGGAGGGGTTCGATCCGGCGCTGGCGGTCGAGCCGCTGGCCGCGCTCGATGATCCCGCGCTGGGCGAGGCCGATGAGGTGCTGATCGATGTCGGCACCGCCGACATGGCGGCGATGCGCCGGGCGCTGGCGGTGTGCGACCGGGTGCTGGTGCCGGTGCAGCCGTCGCAGGCCGACATCTGGTCGGCACAGCGCTACATTCGGCTGATCGCCGAGGAGGGGCTCGCGCGCACGCCCGAGATCCTCGGTTTCATCAACCGCGGTGATACCCATCACGCGGTGCGCGAGACCGCCGAGGCCGCCGCCGCGCTGGTCGCGCTCCCCGGTCTCCGTTTCATCCGCCCGCGCCTGTCGCAGCGCACCCTGTTCCGACGCTCCTTCAGCGAGGGGCTGGCGGTGTTCGAGCTCGAGCCCCGGGGCAAGGGCGCGCGCGAGTTCCTGGCGCTGGCCGCGGCGCTCTACCCCGAGCTCGTCTGAGCCAGCCGACCGGCTTCGTACGGTACTTGGCCGTTTCCACTGGGATCGTCCGTGTTGCCCGTCGCGGCAATTCTGTTAATCTCGAAGATCAGCGTTCCGAGCCGGTCGTCCGGCCCTGGCCGGTGGACAATCACAACGAGCAGTCTGTCTCATCATGGCCGATCATCAGAACCCAGCGGGCGAGGAGGAGGCGCGGGGACGCGCCGGCAACGAGACCATCGACGAGGTCGCCGCCGAGTCGCACCTCAACGCCTACGCGATCGAGCGCCTCTCCCAGGCCTTCGAGACCAGCGCCAAGCGCTGGGAGCTGATCGTCTACCCGACCCTCTTCGCCTTCATCATCCTCGCCGCCTACGGCTTCTATCTGGTGTTCAGCCTTGCCAAGGACGTGCACTATCTGGCGATCAGCGTCGACACCAACATGACGGTACTGGCCAGCAACATGCAGTCGATCTCCGACAACATGGGCCAGATGACCGCCACCATGCGCAACATGGGCATCGGCGTCGACTCGCTCGCCCATGACGTCAACACCCTCGAGCCGATGCTCGACAGCCTGCAGTCGATGGACCGCGCGATGCAGCACATGACCTACTCGACCTCGTCGATGCGCAACGACATGGCGGTGATGAACCAGAGCATCAGCCGACCGATGCAGTTCATGAACTGGTTCATGCCCTGGTAGCGGGCTGTCGGGATGATGACGGAGATGGATGAGGTGCGGCTGGTGGTGGCGATCTCCTCGCGCGCGCTGTTCGATCTCAGCGCCTCGCACCGGGTCTTCGAGGAGGAGGGCGTTGACGCCTACCATGCCTACCAGATTGCCCACGAGCAGGAGATCCTCGAGCCCGGCGTGGCCTTCACCCTGGTGCGCAAGCTGATGAGCCTCAACGACCTGCTCGGTGATCGTGGCCGGGTGGAGGTGATCCTGCTCTCGCGCAACAGCTCCGATACCGGGCTGCGGGTGCTCACCTCCGCTCACCAGCATGGGCTCGATATCGAGCGCGCCGCCTTCACCGGGGGCGAGAGCCCCTATCGCTATGTCGCCGCCTTCGGCGCCCATCTGTTCCTCTCGGCCGATCCCACCGATGTGCGTCTGGCGCTCGATGCCGGTTGCGCCGCCGCGACCGTGCTGCCGAGCAGCGCACCCGCGCACGGCGACGACGACGCCCAGTTGCGCATCGCCTTCGACGGCGACGCCGTACTGTTCTCCGACGAGGCCGAGCGACTCTATCGCCAGCAGGGGCTGGCGGTGTTCAACGCCAGCGAGTCGGCCGCCGCCCACGATCCGCTGCCGGGCGGGCCCTTCAAGGGGTTTCTGGTCGCGCTGCATCGGCTGCAGCGGCTTTTCCCGGCCGCTGCAGCGCCGCTGCGTACCGCCCTGGTGACCTCGCGCGGCGCGCCCTCGCACGAGCGGGTGATCCGCACCCTGCGCGCCTGGGGGATTCGGCTCGACGAGTCGCTGTTCCTCGGTGGGCTCGGCAAGTCACCCTTCCTCGAGGCCTTCGACGCCGACATCTTCTTCGACGATCAGGCCGAGCACTGCGAGGCGGCGCGGTTGCGGGTGGCCACCGGGCACGTCCCGCACGGCGTGGCCAACGGTTGAGCTGCTCAGCCGGTGCGCCGCCGTGACCAGGGGGTCAGTGCGGCGAGACCGAGCCCGATCAGCACCCAGGGGGCAGGGGTCGGGATGCTGCCCGATGGCGCTGCAAAGGTCGCGAAACCGGTAGCGATCAGCGGCGGCGTGGTGCCGGTCAGCTCGCCGAGCAGCTTCGACGAGCCGATACCGTCGAAGACCCCGCCGGCGATGCTCTGGACCCGCAGCCCGATGCGTTGATCGATCAGCGCCGCGCTGCTCAGTCCGGGCAGCACCAGGTCGAAGGTACGCTGCTGCTGGAAGCCGTCGCGACCGCCGTTGAGCCCGAGCAGCAGGCCGATATCGAAGCCCGTCGCCACGCCGCCACCGCCATTGAGGTTGTTGCCGCCGCCGAGGCTGCCGATCGCGTCGGCGTCGAACCAGGCATCGAGTACGCCTCCGCTCGGGAACACCTGGCTGGCATCGTCGGCGAGGCTCGCGGTCACACCGCTGGTGTCGAGACGGGTGAACGTGGGCACCAGCGCGGGATCGGCGAGATCGAACCAGAGGGCGAGCAGGTCGGCCTGGGTCAGCCCCGGATTGACCGGATCGGAGACATCGAGGGTGATGCGGATGCGGTCGGGGCCGAGATCGCTGACCCGTACCTCGGCGAAGAAGCCGCCGCCGTTGGTGAAGTCCTCGATCCTGGTGGTGATGCTCCCGGCGGTGGCCGGAGCGATTCCGCCGAACAGCAGGGTCAGCGCGAGCAGCAGGGTGGTGTTGTGCATCATCTCGGCCCTCTCCGACAGGTCAACCTGCCCGTTGGGTGCCCGCGCCATGTCGTCGTCGGTGGCGCGATGCGGTGTTGGTCGGTGCGTCTCCGGAAACAACAAAGCATGAACTGGACCAGTTTTTATGTCGTTGTTTTCATTGTTTGATGATCGGGGCGGCATGATCGCTTGACAAGAATCCTGACGTTTCTTGTCAGTTTTGTCCGCGTTTGTCTGGACACCCCACTGTCGCCCTGTCTATGCTCGAGAACCCCGTCCTGCGCTAGCGAACGAGGTCCCGTGTCATGTACCGCTGCCCCCATGCCGTGCTGCTGATCCTGCTGCTCCAGGCGCCGCTGCCCGTGGTGGCCGACGAGACGGCGCGCTATGCCGAGCTGGCCGGGCGCATCGCCGATGGCATCGGACTCGACCGGGATCTGGTGCAGGCGGTGATCGCCGCCGAGTCGGCCTATGACCCGGGCGCGGTCTCGCCGGTCGGTGCGGTCGGCTTGATGCAGGTGATGCCGGAGACGGCGCGGGACTATGGCGTCGAGGGTCAGGCCCGTCTCGCCGAGCCTGCGACCAACCTGGCGACCGGGATGCGTCATCTCAAGCGGCTGCTCGAGAAGTACGACAACATCGGCCAGGCGGTGATGGCCTACAACGCCGGCGAGGGGGCCCTGGCGCGAGGCGGCGGGCGGGTCGACTACCCCGAGACCCAGCGCTACACCCATCGGGTGCTCACCGACTATCTCGGACGCAAGGGCGTTGCACCCTACTCGGAGGCAGCGCGCGCGCTGCTCGGGATCGAGCTGTCCCCGGCGATGGCCCGGGCCGGGGGCGAGCGGAGCGGGGCGAGCGGCGCGCTGCGCCCGGTGCTCGCGCGTACCGCGTTGCGTCCCGAGATGGCGGCGCGGCATGCGGCCGCGAGCGCCACGCTCGCCGCTCGTCGGGACGGTGCGCAACGGCTCTCCGCGCCACGCCTGAGACGCGCGCCGCCGGGCTATCTGCGGGCGCCGCCGACGGCGCGCTAGCCGCCGCTGGAGACCTCCAGCGTCGGTGAGGGGCGCTGCAGGAAGTTGCCCTGCACATAATCGACCCCGGCGGTCCACAGCACCGTCAGGGTGCGCGCATCCTCCACCCCGGTGACCACGCTCTTGATGTTGAACTCGCGCGCGAGGTTGGCCAGCTCCATCACCCGTTTCTGCTTCTGCTGATCGTCGGCCAGACGCTGGGAGAAGTCGGGCATCAGCAGCACGAAGTCGAGTGCCAGCCCCTGCAGCAGCATCTCCGGGCGTTCGGCCATGCCGAAGCGATTGATCGCCACCCGGCACTTGATCTTGCGCAGCGCCTCGACCAGCTTGCTCAGGCCGGCGAGGTTGGCCGCGACCAGCGCCTCCTGGAACTGGAAGGTCAGCCAGTTGCCGCGCACGTCGAACTCGCGCATGCAGTCGCAGATCCACAGCACGATGCTGGGGTCGCGGAAGGTATCCTCGGAGAGGTTGATGAAGAAGCTGATGTTGTGACCGGCGCGGCGCTGTTCGCTGAGTGACTGGATGGCGGCGCGGATGGCCCACTTGTCGATGCGCTCGATCAGCCCGCGACGGATCGCCGGACCGATGAAGTCCTTGGCCTCGAGCATGTCCTCGTCCTCGTCGAACAGCCGCACCAGGACACTGTAGTGCTCCTGGTTGTCGCCCATCAGACTGATGATCGGCTGATAGACCAGACGGAACTGGTCGTGCTCGAGGGCGTACTCGATGCGTTCGGCGATCTGCTCATCGCCCTCCTCGGCGCTCTGCTTGGTGCGCGAGGCGAGCGAGGTCGGCTTGCCCATCCCGCCCTGACCCGGGCCGCCGGCGAGCAGGCGCAGACAGCGCTGATGAGCGAGGTTGACGATGTCGCTGGGTTCGCGTGCGCGTAGCTCCACCAGCACGTGGGCGACGACACAGTCGGCGGCCTCGTCCTCACGCTCGCCATTGCGCCCGCGCTGGAGACGGGCCTCGTGCTCGATCCGGGCGGTGATCTGCTCGACCGTGGTGGTGTCGAGTCCGTCGATCAGCAGCATGAAACCGTCGTCGCTGACCTGCGCCAGCATGCCTCCGGCATGATCGGCGAGGATGCCCTGGAGTGGTTCGCGCAGGCCCTCGATCAGCGTCAGTGCGGTGGTCAGGCCGAGGTCGCGCAGCAGTTCGGCGCGGCCCTTGATCTGGATGAAGAAGAGCGCGAAGGGATGCCTGGGGCGGTGCTCGGCATCGAGTCGCGCGGCGATGGCGGCGATCATCTGCGCGCGCCCCGGCATCGCCTCGGCGCTGTGGTTGTCGCTCTCGATGAGCGGCGCCGCCGCGCCCGCCGCCGGTCGCACCAGGATGCGCAGACAGGGCTCTTCGTCGATCTCCGAGCTGGCCGCGCGCAGCCGCGCGGCGAAGGGCCGACGGTCGGCGCCCTGGCACTGGGTGTCGAGCTCGGCGCCGTCCTCGCGATCGGAGTACTCGACCGCGCGCAGGAACTCGCGCACCCGGGGGCGTTGCTCGGCGGGGATCAGGTCGAGGAAGGTGGCGCCGGCCAGCGCGTCGGCGTCGGCATAGCCGAACAGCGACAGATAGGCGGCATTGGCGTGCAGGTGCAGCCCCTCCTGGACGAAGGCGATGGCGTCCAGGCTGCCCTCGATGAACTCGCGCGCGCGGCGCTCGCACTGGCGCAGCCGGGTGGCGAGCGCGCGTGCCTCGCGGCGCTGGTAGAGATCGGCCAGCTCGCGCTTGGCCACCAGCTGGAGGTGCTCGGGGTCGTCGCGCCGGACCAGATCGCGGGCGCCGCCGCGACGGGCGCGAAGCGATTCGGTCGCGTCGCTCTCGGGGCCGGTGATGACGATCAGCGGGGTGTCGCTGTCGAGCCTGCGGTGGGCGGCGAGGGCCGCTTCGAGATCGATGTCGCGGTCGTGGGCGCAGCACAGCACCAGATCGCAGGGGGTGCGTGCGAGCAACTCGCCGAGTCGCTCCACCTGGGCGCTGACCATGCCGCGCGCCGCGATGCCCGCCTCGCGCAGGGTGGCGACGAGGCGCTCGGCCTCGCTGGACTCGGCGGTCAGGATGAGCAGTGTGACGGCTGGATTCGGGGCAGGCATGCTGGGCGACCGGTTTCAGGAACGCAAGAAAAGGCTTGCATCGATTATCGGGGTTTGCGCCGCCGATGAAAACGACCGTCGACCCAGTGATGGCTTCGGCGGCCTCAGATCTCGTCGCCGACGGCCAGCGGCAGCTTGGCGACGGCGCCGGGGCGCTCGCGTACCAGACGCGGCACCAGATAACCCGGCAGCCGGGCGCGCAGCGTCGCGACCAGGGCGCGCGCCTCGGTGTCGTCGACCTGGAAATGGGCGCCGCCCTGGACCCGGTCGAGCTGGTGCAGATAGTAGGGCAGGACGCCACAGCCGAGCAGCCGCTCGCTGAGCGCGCACTGTGCCGCGACGCCGTCGTTGACCCCGCGCAGCAACACCGCCTGGTTGAGCAGCATCGTCCCGGTCTCGCGCAGTCGCGCGAGCGCGGCGGCGGCCGCCTCGCCGAGCTCGTTGGCGTGGTTGGCATGGATCACCACCACCGTCTCCAGCCGGCTCCTCGCCAGGCGGGCGCAGAGCGCCTCGGTGATCCGTGCCGGCAGCACCACCGGCATCCGGGTGTGCAACCGTACCCGCCGTAGCTGGCCGATCGCCTCGAGCCCGTCGAGCAGGGCGTCGAGACGATCATCGTCGAGCATCAGCGGGTCGCCGCCGCTGAGGATCACCTCGTTGATCGACCCGTCGGCCGCCAATCGCGCGAGCGCGGCGCGCAGGCGGGTTTGGCCGGTCTCCGCGGCGGCGTGCGGGTAGTGACGGCGGAAGCAGTGGCGGCAGTGCAGGGCGCAGGCGCCGGTGGCGATCAGCAGGGCGCGACCGTGATACTTCATCAACAGCCCGTCGCCCTGGTCGGCGGCGGCGTCATCGACCGGGTCGGCGCTGAAGCCGGGCACCACCACGCGCTCGCGGGCGAGCGGCAGTACCTGACGCAGCAGCGGGTCGTCGGGGTCGCCGGGACGCATCAGCGCGACGAACGCACGCGGCACCCGCAGGCCGAAGGGGCGCGGGTCGGGATCGAGCGGCGGCAGTCGGTCGCGCTCGAGGCCGAGCGCGTCGAGCAGGACGTCGGTCTCGGTGATCGCCTGACGCAGCGCCTGCTTCCAGTCGCGGGTCTGACAACCGCTATCGCTTCGCGGTAAGATCGTAGGGTTTAACTCTCGATTAATTGAGGATGACATGGCGACTTACAGCACGAATGAATTCAAGGGCGGGCTCAAGATCATGCTCGACGGTGATCCATACACCATCGTCGAGAACGAGTTCGTCAAGCCCGGCAAGGGGCAGGCCTTCAACCGCGTCCGGGTGCGCAATCTCAAGACCGGTCGCGTGGTGGAGAAGACCTTCAAGTCCGGTGAGTCGGTCGAGGCGGCCGATGTCCATGATACGGAGATGCAGTATCTCTACAACGATGGCATCGAGTGGAACTTCATGGACCCCGACACCTTCGAGCAGCTGATCGCCAGCGAGCAGGCGGTCGGCGAGGCGGCGAAGTGGATCAAGGAGCAGGACCTCTGCAAGGTCACGCTGTGGAACGGCGTGCCGCTGTCGATCGAGCCGCCGAACTTCGTGGTGCTCGAGATCACCGAGACCGATCCCGGCCTCAAGGGCGACACCTCGGGCGGCGGCGGCAAGCCGGCGACCCTTGAGACCGGCGCCGTGGTGCGCGTGCCGCTGTTCGTGCAGACCGGCGAGCTGATCAAGGTCGACACCCGCACCGGCGAGTACGTCTCGCGCGCCAAGGAGGCATGAGCCCCGCCGCCCGGGACACGGCCGCGACAGGGCTGCCGTGGCGCCCGTGCGCGACTCGCGAGATGCTCGAGGCGCGCGCGGCGATGTTCGCGCGCATCCGCGCCTTCTTCGCCGCCGCCGGGGTGCTCGAGGTCGAGACCCCGCTGCTCTCGCGCGCGGCGGTCACCGATCCGGCGCTGACCAGCCTGGCGGTGCGCCCCGGTACCGGGGTCGCCGGGGGCTATCTGCACACCTCGCCCGAGTTCGCGATGAAGCGCCTGCTGGCCGCGGGCTCGGGGCCGATCTACCAGATCTGCAAGGTGTTCCGCGACGACGAGCGCGGGCGCTGGCACCACCCCGAGTTCAGCCTGCTCGAATGGTATCGCCCGGGCTGGGACTATCAGCGCCTGATCGACGAGGTCGCCGCGCTGGTGCGCGCCGCGCTCGACCGCCCGGCGCTCGCCGTCGAGCGGGTGAGCTATCGCGCGCTGTTTCGCGACGGGCTCGGCATCGACCCTTGGGAGACCTCGGTGGCGGCGCTGCGCGACTGTGCGCGCCGCGTCGGGATCGGCGGGGTCGAGGGGCTGGAACTCGACCGCGACGGCTGGCTCGACCTGCTGCTCAGTCATCGGCTGGAGTCGGGGCTGGGGCGCGGTCGGTTGAGCTTCGTCCACGATTATCCGCCGAGCCAGGCGGCGCTGGCGCGGGTGCGCCCGGGCGCGGCCCCGGTGGCCGAGCGCTTCGAGCTCTATGTCGAGGGCGTGGAGCTGGCCAACGGCTTCCAGGAGCTGACCGATGCCGCCGAGCAGCGCGCCCGCTTCGACGCCGACCTCGACTGGCGCCGTGCCAACGGGCAGGCCGAGGTGCCGACCGATGTGCACTTCCTCGCCGCGCTCGAGGCTGGGCTGCCGGAGAGCGCCGGGGTCGCCCTCGGGCTCGATCGGTTGCTGATGATCGCCACCGGCGCGCCCGACATCGACGCCGTGCTCGCCTTCCCGGTCGAGCGCGCCTGAGCCGCACCGGGCGCTCGTCCGGTGCTGTTATCCTCATCTTCCTTGCCAAGTCCGTCGACATCAACGCCTTGACCGAGCAATCGTTCCCCGCCGATTCCGAACTGGAGCGCTGTCTGCTCCAGGACCGCCCGACCCTCGGGCGCCGTCTCAAGGGGCTGCGCCGCCGTGCCCGCGCCGGTCAGCCCTTCGAGCGCGGTCTGCACGCGCTGTGGCAGCGCCTGCGCGCCTCGCAGGCGCTGTGCGAGCGCCGTGGCGCGCTGGTCCCCGCGATCGACTATCCGCCGGCCCTGCCGGTCAGCGAGCGGCGCGAGGAACTCGCCGCGCTGATCCGCGAGCATCAGGTGGTGGTGGTCTGTGGCGAGACCGGTTCGGGCAAGTCGACCCAGCTCCCCAAGCTCTGTCTCGATCTCGGTCGCGGCCGGTTCGGGCGCATCGGTCATACCCAGCCGCGGCGCATCGCCGCGCGCAGTCTGGCCGCGCGGGTGGCGCAGGAGCTCGGCGGCGAGGTCGGCGCCCTGGTCGGCTACAAGGTGCGTTTCCACGACCGCGTGCGCCCCGAGACCGCGATCAAGCTGATGACCGACGGCATGTTGCTCGCCGAGGTGCAGCAGGATCGCGATCTGCGCGAGTACGACACCCTGATCATCGACGAGGCCCACGAGCGCAGCCTCAACATCGACTTCCTGCTCGGCTATCTGCGCGGGGTGCTGGCGCGGCGCCCTGAGTTCAAGCTGATCGTCACCTCGGCGACCATCGACCCGCAGCGCTTCGCCGATCACTTCGCCGACGCCGCTGGAAATCCGGCGCCGGTGATCGAGATCTCCGGGCGCACCTACCCGGTCGAGGTGCGCTACCGTCCGCCCGAGTCGCCGCATGCCGGCGAGCGCGACGAGTCGATGCAACGGGCGATCTCGGACGCCGTCGGCGAGCTTGCCGCCCAGGGTCCGGGCGACGTGCTGGTGTTCCTCTCTGGCGAGCGCGAGATCCGCGAGACCGCCGAGACCCTGCGCAAGCACCATCCGCCCTCGACCGAGATCCTGCCGCTGTTCGCCCGTCAGGGGCCGCGCGAGCAGGCACGGGTGTTCCAGCCCCACAGCACCCGTCGGGTGGTGCTCGCCACCAATGTCGCCGAGACCTCGCTGACGGTACCGGGCATCCGCTATGTGATCGACCCCGGCTTCGCCCGTATCAGCCGCTACAGCCACCGCACCAAGGTGCAGCGGCTGCCGGTCGAGCGCATCTCGCGCGCCTCGGCCGACCAGCGCAAGGGGCGCTGTGGGCGTGTCGCCGAGGGCATCTGTATCCGGCTCTACGAGGAGGAGAGCTTCGCCGAGCGCGCCGCCTTCACCGAGCCGGAGATCGTGCGCACCAACCTCGCTGCGGTCATCCTGCAGATGAAGCTGCTCGGTTTCGGCGCGATCGAGCGCTTCCCCTTCATCGATCCGCCCGACGGGCGACTGGTGCGCGACGGCTACCGCACCCTCGAGGAGCTGGCGGCGATCGACGCTGCGGGCGAACTCACCGAGCTGGGACGACGGCTGGCGCGGCTGCCGGTCGATCCGCGCATCGGCCGGATGCTGCTCGCCGGGGCCGAGCGGCGCTGTCTGCGCGAGGTGCTGATCATCGCCGCGGCGCTGAGCGTGCAGGACCCGCGCGAGCGCCCCCACGATCAGCAGCAGGCCGCCGACGAGATCCACGCCACCTTCGCCCACGAGCATTCCGACTTCCTCGGCTTCGTCAATCTCTGGACCTTTCTCGAGCGCGAGCGCCATGCGCTCTCGCGCAACAAGTTCACCAAGCTCTGCCAGCGTCACTTCCTCTCGCCGACCCGGGTGCAGGAGTGGCGCGATGTTCACGCCCAGCTGCGCGAGCAGATGCTGGAGATGGGCGACAAGGAGGACAGCACCGAGGGCGGCGAGGAGCAGATCCATCGCGCCCTGCTCAGCGGGCTGCTCGGCAACATCGGCTTTCGCGATGGTCAGCGCGAGTATCTCGGCGCGCGCAACAGCCGTTTCCACCTCCACCCCAGCTCGGGGCTCTTCGCCCAGCCGCCGAAGTGGGTCGTCGTCGCCGAGCGGGTCGAGACCACGCGCCAGTACGGGCGCACCGTGGCGCGGGTGCAGCCGGCCTGGATCGAGGAGGCCGGGCGGCATCTGCTGCAGCGCAGCTACAGCGAGCCGCACTGGCAGTCGCGCGCCGGTCAGGTGGCGGCCTTCGAGCGCGTCACCCTGTTCGGCGTCACCCTGGTGGCGCGCCGGCGCGTCAACTACGGCCCGATCAACCCCGGCGAGGCGCGCGAGATCTTCCTGCGCTTTGCGCTGGTCGAGGGCGACTTCAGCACCCGCGCGCCCTTCTGGCGGCACAATCAGGCGCTGATCGAGGAGATCCGCGCGCTCGAGGCCAAGTCGCGCCGCCGCGACATCCTCGTCGACGAGGAGGCGATCTACGCCTTCTATGCCGAGCGCGTGCCCTCGGGCATCTACTCGCGCCCGCAGTTCGAGCGCTGGCTGCGCGAGGCCAGCCGCGACAACCCCAAGCTGCTGCACATGGGGCGCGCCGATCTGATGTGTCACGATGCCGCCGGGGTCGACGCGGCGCGCTTCCCCGACGCGCTCGCCGTCGGCGCCGCGCGGCTGCCGCTGGCCTATCACTTCGAGCCCGGCAGCGATGACGACGGGCTGACCCTGTCGGTACCGGTGGCGCTGCTCAACCAGGTCTCGGCCGAGTGCCTGGAGTGGCTGGTGCCGGGGCTGCTCGGTGAGCGCATCGAGGCGCTGCTGCGCGCGTTGCCGAAGTCCATCCGCCGCTCGCTGGTGCCGATCCCGGACACCGCCGCGCAACTGGTCGCGCGGCTCCAGCCCGGCGACCGGCCGCTGCTCCAGGCGCTCGGCGAGGCGATCCGCGCGGTCAAGGGGGTGCACGTCGCCGAGGACGCCTGGGACCCGACGGCGGTCCCCGAGCACCTGCGGATGAAGATCCGGGTGCTCGGCGACGAGGGCGCGACCCTGGCCGTCGACAGCGATCTGGCGCGGTTGCGCCGACGCTTTGCCGCGCACGCCGAGCAGGGCTTCGCCGATCTCCCCGACCCCGGGCTGGAGCGCGACGGCCTCACCCGCTGGGATTTCGAGGCGCTGCCCGAGCGCGTCGAGCTGGAGCGCGGCGGGATCCGTCTGAGCGGTTTCCCGGCGCTGGTCGATCAGGGCGAGTCGGTGGCGGTGCGGGTGCTCGACGCCGAGGCGCGCGCCGCCGCGGCGCATCGTCACGGGGTGCGACGGTTGTTCGCGCTGCATCTCGGCCAGGAGCTGCGCCAGTTGCGTCGTCAGTTGCCGCAGCTCGATCGGATGCGGCTGCAGTACGCCAAGGCGCCGCAGCCCGAGTCGGCCGACGGCGAGGAGGGCGCGCGACGACTGCGCGAGGCCGATCTCGCCGAGGCGCTGATCGCGCGCGCGCTCGATCGTACCTTCCTCGCCGAGGACGACGCGCCGATCCGCACCCGCGCCGCCTTCGAGGCGCGCCTGGCCGAGCGCCGCGGCGCGCTCGCCGCCGAGACGCGCGCGGTGTGCGCGCTCGCCGGCGAGATCCTCGACGTCTACCAGCGGGTGCGCAAGACGCTCGCCGGGATCAATCAGATCAACTGGATGCATGCGGTGCTCGACATCCGCGCCCAGCTCGACGCCCTGGTCTTCCGCGGTTTCCTCGATGCCGTGGCGCCGGAGCGGCTGCGCCACTACCCGCGCTATCTCAAGGCGATCGAGCAGCGTCTCGACAAGCTGCCGCTGGGCGCTGCGCGCGATCGCCAGTGGATGAACGAAATGGCCCCGCTGCAGTCCCAGTGGCGCGAGCGGATGGAGGCGGCGCGCGCCGCCGGTCGCGACGACCCGCGCCTCGACGAGATCCGCTGGCTGCTCGAGGAGTTGCGGGTGTCGCTGTTCGCCCAGCAGCTCGGCACCGACGGCCCGGTCTCGGTCAAGCGCATCCGCGCGCGCTGGCGCGAACTCGGGTTGTGAAACAGACGGGCGTGGATGCGATGAAGGAGCGTGAGCAATGACGACGCCACTACTCGAGGCGTGCGAGCTGGTCAAGGTCTATCCCGGTGGCGTGCGCGCCGTCGCGGGTATCGGCTTCGCCGTCGGCGCCGGTGAGTGCTTCGGCCTGCTCGGTCCCAACGGCGCCGGCAAGACCACCACCCTGGAGATGCTCGAGGGGGTGCTGGCACCGAGTGGTGGCGAGGTGCGTTATCGTGGCCGGGCGCTCGACGCCGGTTATCGCGAGGTGGTCGGCATCCAGTTCCAGGCCACCGCGCTGCAGGACTTCCAGCGCGTCGGCGAGGCGCTGGAGATGTTCGCGCGGCTCTATCGGCGCAGCGCCGATCGCGACGAGCTGATCGCACTCTGCGACCTCGAGCCCATCCTCGGGCGCGACACCCGACGCCTCTCCGGCGGTCAGCGTCAGCGCCTGCTGCTCGCCATCGCCCTGGTCAACGACCCCGAGCTGATCTTCCTCGACGAGCCCACCACCGGGCTCGATCCGCAGGCGCGCCGCAACTTCTGGCGGCTGATCGAGCGGGTGCGCGTGCGCGGCACCACCATCGTGCTGACCACCCACTACATGGAAGAGGCCGAGCGGCTGTGTGATCGCATCGCCATCGTCGACCACGGTCGGGTGATCGCCGAGGGTACGCCGGCGGCGCTGCTGCGCGCGCACCTGCCGGCGGCGGTGGTGCGGCTGCCGGCGGCGGATTGGCCGGCGGGGCTGGCGCTGCCCGAGGGCGCGCGCCGGGTCGACGAGACCCTGGAGATCGCCACCGCGCAACTGGCCCCGGTGCTCGCCGAGCTGGCTGCCAGCGGCGCCGACCTCGATGCGCTGCGGGTCAAGGCGCCGACGCTCGAGGACCTGTTTCTGAAACTGACCGGTCACGCACTGCGGGGGTGATGACGATGTGGCACCGGATCCTTGCCGTGCTGGTGGCGCGCAATCGCGAGTTCTACCGCGATCGCGCCGGCCTGGGGTGGAACGTGGTGATGCCGCTGGTGATCGTGGTGGCGCTGGCGGCGATCTTCCGCGCCGGCCCCGAGCCGGTGTTCAAGGTCGGGGTGCTGGGCGAGGGGGGCGCCGCGTCGCTGCCGCTGCTCACCCTCGAACACGTCGAGCAGGTGGCGGTGAGCGACCCGGCGGCGGCGCGCGCCAAGGTCGAGCGCCATCAGCTCGACCTGGTGGTCGACCTCACCAGCGAGCCGCCCGGCTACTGGGTCAACGACGACTCGCCGAACGGCTATCTCGCCGAACGACTGCTGCTCGGCGGGCAGGGCGACGCGCCCGCCGAGGCGGGCCCGGCGCTCGAGGTCGAGCGCCGCGCGGTCAGCGGCGCGGCGGTGCGCTATATCGACTGGGTGCTGCCCGGGGTGCTGGCGCTCAACCTGATGTTCTCCAGCCTGTGGGGTGTCGGCTGGGTGATCGTGCGCTATCGCAAGAACGGGGTGCTGCGCCGACTCAGCGCGACCCCGCTGCGCGCCGCCGAGTTCCTCGTCGCCCAGGTGCTGTCGCGGCTGCTGGTGGTGCTCGGCTCGACCCTGGTGGTCTATCTCGGCGCGTCGGCGTTGATCGACGTGCCGATGCACGGCTCCTATCTCGCCCTGGCGCTGGTGTTCGCCTGTGGCGCGTTGGCGATGATCAGCCTGGGGCTGATCGTCGCCGCGCGGCTGCGCACCGAGGAGCTGGCCGACGGCGTGCTCAACCTGCTGGTGTGGCCGATGATGCTGCTCTCGGGGGTGTGGTTCTCGCTGGAGGGCACCAGCGCGCTCGCCCAGGCGGTGGCGCCACTGCTGCCGCTGACCCACGTGGTCGACGCCGCCCGCGCGGTGATGATCGACGGCGCCGGGGTCGTCACGGTGCTGCCCGAGCTGGGCATCCTGCTCGCCTTCGCCGCCGCGCTGCTGGCGATCGCCGCCCGGCTGTTTCGCTGGGAGTAGGGACGCCAGCCGCCAGCCGCCAGCCGCCAGGAAGTTTGAACCGCAAAGCCGCAAAGAGCGCGAAGATTCAAGTTTCGGGCGATCGGCCTTCAGTCGCCAGCGGGTGTGCGCCTTCGACCACGGCACCGCCCGCTGTCAGCCGTGGCGCATGATCCAGACAGCGGTCGTTGAGCGCAGCGCCGCTGGCGGCTGAAGGCTGGTCGCTGGAGGCTATTTTCCCCTTCGCGCTCTTCGCGGCTTGGCGGTTCAATCCCTTGATCGCTGGTCGCTCTTACGACCCGCGTCGGCCGGGCACGCTGAGGATCTCGACGCGGACCCGCGCCAGTCCCTTGTGGAGCATGTCGAGCTTGGCGGCGGCGGCGCGCGAGAGGTCGATGATGCGGCCCTTGATGAAGGGGCCGCGATCGTTGATCCGCACCACGATGCTCTTGCCGGTGGCGGTGTCGGTGACGCGCACCTTGGTGCCGAGCGGCAGGGTCTTGTGCGCGGCGCTCAGTCGGTTCTTGTCGTACGGGGTGCCGCTGGCCGTCGGTAGCCCGTGGAGGCTGTCGTGATAGTAGGAGGCGATGCCTTTCTGGACGTCGCCGGGGGTGACCTTGGCCGAGACCTGGGCCGCGGGGAGGACGAGCAGCGCGGCGAGCGCGCCGCTACGGAGGATGCCGGGGATTCTGTGCATGAGGCCAACCTGATTCTGTTGTATTGCGGCGCATGGACACCCCGTCCCGCGCTGGTGTGCGGGACGGGTGAGCGCCGTGATTCAGAGGTTGGCGCGAGTCTATAGGGAAACCACCTAGGGGTAAACCCTTAATCCGCTCGGGCGGATGCTTCCGCCGTGTCCCTGGGGCCGTCCATCAGGTCGCCGAGGTGTCGTCGGAGGGCTGCAGTCGTTCGCACTCCATCGTCCCCATCGGGCCGACCAGGCGTGCCGGCAGTCGCGGTGCGGCGCTGATCAGCGAGACCACCACCGAGGCGAGATAGGGGATCGACTGCACCAGCAGCACCGCCGCCCAGATACGCACGTCGAGCATGTAGCCATCGTCACGCAGCAGCACCAGCACCGCGCCGAGCCATAGCGCGACCACGAACAGCGCCTCCTCGCGGGCGTCGAGCAGGGCGCGCACCGCGGCCGGCGCGCTGGCGAGCTTGGGGGTACGGAAGAAACCGAGCCTGCCGCTGGCCAGGGCGCCGAACATCGCCCGCGAGATGGTGTGCGAGAGCGCCAGACCGGCGAGGCCCGCGGCGAGGCTCTGGCGCAGGGTGGCGGTGACGCGGCGGCGATAGAGGAAGAAGCTCTTCGACATCTTGAAGCCGAACATCACCAATGGGACCAGGGCGACGGTGATATAGGGCGGGGTGACCTCGCTCGGGAACATCACCATCGCCACCGTCCAGCCGAGCGCGGCGAGGTTGAACAGCAGGTTGATGCCGTCGGCGAACCACGGCAGCCAGCCGGCGAGGAAGTGATAGCGCTGCCCGGCGGTGAGCGCGGTCTTGCGCAGCCCGAACAGCTCGCGCCAGTGGTGGATGAGGATGCGCACCGCGCCGTAGGCCCAGCGATAGCGCTGTTTCTTGAAGTCGGAGAAGGTGTCGGGCATCAGCCCGCGGCCATAGGTGCAGGGGATGTAGAGGGCCTTGTGGCCGGCCTCGAACACCCGCAGCCCGAGCTCGGCGTCCTCGGTGATGCACCACTCCGACCAGCCGCCGTCCTCGAGCGGTCCGCGCCGGATCATCGTCATGGTGCCGTGCTGGATGATGGCGTTGCGCTCGTTGCGGGTGACCATGCCGATGTGGAAGAAGCCGCGATACTCGGCCATGCACATCGCCTTGAAGGCGTTCTGGTCGGCGTCGCGATAGTCCTGCGGGGCCTGGACGATGCCGACCTCGGGATCGGCGAAGGCCGGCACCAGGTCGCGCAGCCAGTTCGGCGAGACGATGTAGTCGGCGTCGATCACCGCCACCACCTCGGCGTCGGGATGGGTGTGGCGCAGCGCGAAGTTGAGCGCACCGGCCTTGTAGCCCTCGAGTGGCGCGACGTGGAAGAAGCGGAAGCGCGCGCCGAGCCGTGCGCAGTGTGCCTCGACCGGGCGCCACACCGCCTCGTCCTTGGTGTTGTTGTCGATCACCAGGACCTCGAAGCGCGGATAGTCGAGCGCGGCCAGGGCATCGAGGGTCTCGATCAGCAGCTCCGGGGGCTCGTTGTAGGCCGGGACCTGGACCGAGACCAGCGGCAGTGCGTCATCGGGCAGTTGGTGGCGCGGGAAGGCGCGGCGCCAGCGGCGCAGCCACAGCGATTCGGCCCACTCGTGCGCCTCGGCCGAGACCAGCACGATCACCCCGACGCCGCCGAGCAGCAGCAGGATGCCGACGACCGCAGTCGCCGGGGTCATGTACTGACGGGTGTAGTCGTAGACGATCCACACCGCGGCGGTGGAGATGGCGTAGGTGACGATCGCCAGGAACCCCTTGCCCTTGCTCGACAGCGTGGCGCTGTCGCGATAGAGGAAGGCGAGCAACAGCACCGCCATCAGCACCGAGAGCGCGGCCAGCTCCTGCCAGTCGGGGATGCGCACCACCGGCTGGGTGAGGGTGAACTTGGGCTGGCGCTCGACGTCGTAGACGCCCCAGTAGGTGCCGATCGAGCCCTCGATCTTCATCTTCCAGGGTTGATCGAAGGCCTCCATCACGTAATAGACATAGCCCTCGGCCTCGGCGTGGGCGAGGAAACGTCGCAGAAAGCGGGTCTGGTTGGCCGGCGAGGGCTCGGCGCCGCGGTTGCGCCGGCCGTTGCTCGGCCAACCGACCTCGCCGATGATCACCTGCTTGTCGGGGAAGGCGGCCTTGACCTGTTCGTAGCGCGAGATGGCGTAATCCACCGCCTCGTCGTAGGGCACGCCCTCCCAGTAGGGCAGCAGGTGAATGGTGATGAAGTCGACGTGTTCGGCGAGCTTGGGATATTTCAACCAGACGTGCCAGGGCTCGGCGGTGCTCACCGGCAGCCAGGTGGTCTTGCGCACCTGGTCGAGATAGTCCATCAGCGTCGCCACCGAGACGTCGCGGCGCAGGATTGCCTCGTTGCCGACGATCACCCGCACCACGTTGCGATAGCCCTCGGCGAGCACCTGGTGCAGGCGTTCGAGTTCGCGCTCGTTGACCTCGGTGTCCGGGCCGACCCAGGCGCCGAGGGTGACGTTGAGATCGTGCGCGGCGGCCAGCCGGGGCACTGCCGCCAGGGTGTCCTCGACGGTATAGGTGCGCACCGCATAGGCATCGCCCTGGAGCAGCGCCAGATCGGCGTCGATCTCCTCGACCGAGGGGTAGATGTGCTCGCTGGGGTCGTCGTCGGCGTGCATCGGCGCGAACGAGAAGCCCTGGATGCGAGAGGGCCAGGGTGGCTCGTCGTCGGGCTGGTTGAGCAGCGCCCAGGCGGCGATGGTGAGCAGGGCGATCAGGATCGGGATGAGGAAGTTGCCGGCGCGTCTCATCGGCTGGCTCCGCTGTCTGGGGTTGGGCCGGCCTCGGGCGTGGCAACGAACCACTGCCAGGTCGGCGCGATCGGGGTGATCCGGTGGGTCGGTGCGAGCTGCGCGCGCAGCGACTCGGAGGGGGTGAGCAGGTAGTAGGTGCGCTCCGGCGCGGGCGTGATCGCGGCCGGGTCGGCGAGCTGTCGCAGTCGGGTCTCGGGGGCGAGCTGGTGGGCGAGCGAGAGCAGCTCGCCGGCGCTCACCCCGCTGGGACTGGCCAGCACCTCGACGCCTGTCGCCTGGCGGTTGATCCGCTCGGCGATGGCGGCGTTGTCGGCGCTGAACTGCTTGGTCCGCCAGGTCTCGGCCTCGAGGATGGCGTGCTGCGAGCCGAGCCCGAGCGCGAGCAGCAGGAGCAGCGCCAGGGCGGCGACGTGAGCTGTCGGTCCTGCGGCCTCGAGCGCCCGTCCCAGCGACCAGGCGAGGATCAGGCTGAGCGCGAGCAGCGCCGGCAGCGCGTAGCGCAGGTGCAGCGAGCGGCTGCCGCCGAGGACCAGGTCGGGCCCGAGCACGATGCCCAGATGGACCAGGATGGTCGCGAGCAGGAGCCTCACCGCCGCGCCGGGGGCGGTGACGACGAAGCGCCACAGCGCCCAGACGAGGGTCATGAGCAACAGCCCCACCGCCCAGCCCGGCAGCCGCGTCGGGCCGAGATCGACGAAGGTGTGCATCAGGTGATCGCGCCAGGCGGCGAGGATGCGTGCGCCGTCGATCGGACGCTGCATCCAGGCGGTGAACTCATCGATGCGCTCCGGGGCGAAGGCCATCACCGCCACCCAGGGCAGGAACAGCACGCCTGCCGTCACCACTGCGATGAACCAGCGTCGCCACCGCTCGCGTCGCGCCAGAACCACCAGGGCGTGTACCGGCAGCATCAGTACGAACAGCAGATGGGTATAGAGCCCGAGGGTGAGCAGCGCACCGTAGCCCCACCAGTCGCCGCGCCGGTCGTGTCGGCAGGCATGCAGCAGGGCCGCGCTGGCGGCGACGACGAGCAGCAGCCAGAGCGCGTACTGGCGCGCCTCCTGGGCATAGAGCAGTTGCACCGGGGAGACGGCGACCAGGGCCGCGGCGACCCAGGGCGTGAGCCCGCGACCGCCGAGTTCGCGTGTCAACCAGAACACCGCCGGGACCAGCAGCACGCCGAAGAGTGCGGCGAGCCCGCGCAGGCCCACCACCGGGTCGGAGGCGAGGCCGCCGGCGACGCGTCCGAGCAGGTAGTAAAGCGGGGCGTGTTCGGGGTGCGAGGCCAGTGCCCGCAGTGTCGCCGTCCAGCCGAGCGCGGGGTCGGGGCGCTGGAAGCGCAGCAGCTCGGCGGCGCTGATCGGTTCGGCGGCCTCGAGTGCCGCCTGCAGCGCCTCGAACGGATGACCGAAGATCCGCAGCAGGGAGAAGGTCTCGTCGTGCCAGACCGGCAGCCCGGCGAGATCGAGCGCGCGCGCGCCGCTGCCGAGCAGGATCACGACCAACAGGGTCAGGCGTAGCAGGGTGGCGCGGGACATCGGGCTGGAAGCGGATGGCAGGGGCAAGGCTTGATCGTCCTGATGACGCCTCGTCGGGCCAGGGGTCGGCGCGCGTGGCACGAGGCTGCCACCGGGTGCGCCGGTGAATGATAACGCGTTCGCGCGCCGGCGCCGATGATTCGGGTCAGGCTGTGCCCAGCCGCCAGCCGCCAGCCGCCAGCCGCCAGCCGCCAGCCGCCAGCCGCCAGCCGCCAGCCGCCAGCCGCCAACCGCCAACCGCCAACCGCCAGGAGATTGAACCGCAAAGACTCAAAGGACGCGAAGAAAGCGACCAGCCTTCAGCAACCAGCCTCCAGTGTTGGTTTGCACTCAACTGCGGCGAGACCAACCGCGCCTCCCTCACTGGAGGCTGACGGCTGGAGGCTTTTCTTCTCTTGGCGGTTCAATCCCCCCGGCCGCTGCCTGTCAGGCAGGCGTGTCGGGCTGGTCCTCGTAGCGGTAGCCGACGCCGTAGACGGCGTGGATGAGTTCTCGGTCGGGGAGGAGTTCGGCGAGCTTGCGCCGGAGCTTCTTGACGTGACTGTCGATGGTGCGGTCGGAGACCACCCGGCGGTCGCGATAGATGCGCTCCATCAGCTGTTCGCGCGAGTAGATCCGTCCTGGCGCGCGGTGCAGGGTCTCGAGCAGCGCGAACTCGACCGCGGTGAGTTCGACGGTGCGCTCGCCGTCGCTGACCCGCAGACGTGCCGAATCGAGGTCGATGGCGCCGGGCAGCGCGCGGACCGGCTCCGCGCTCACCTGCTGGCGCCTGAGCACGGCCTTGACCCGGGCGACCAGTTCGCGCGGGCTGTAGGGCTTGCAGACATAGTCGTCGGCGCCGAGTTCGAGTCCGAGCAGGCGGTCGATCTCCTCGACGCGCGCGGTGGTGATGATGATCGGTATCTGGCTCTCGGCGCGGATCTCGCGGCACAGGGTCAGCCCGTCGCGTCCCGGCAGCATCAGGTCGAGCAGGACCAGTGCGGGCCGGTGGTCACGGATCCATTCGAGCACCTCGGTGCCTTCGGCGAGATGGGCGCTGCGATAGCCGCCGGCGTGCAGGTAGTCCGCGAGCAGTGCGGCGAGACGCTGCTCGTCCTCGACGATCAGGATCAGCGGGGCGTTGGTGTTGTCGGTCATCGGTCGCTGCGTTGTCCGGGGGCGGATGGGAGTTCGAGACGGATCCACAACCCGCCGAGCGGCGAGGGGCGGGCGCTGATGGTGCCGCCGTGCGCGCGCGCCACGTTGTCGGCGATCGCCAATCCCAGCCCGGCGCCGCCGGTGTGGCGGTTGCGCGAGTCCTCGACCCGGTAGAGTCGTTCGAACAGACGTGCGCACTGCGCCTCGGGGACGCCGGGGGCGGTGTCCTGGAGGTCGAGGGTCAGCCCGGCGGCGGTGCGTGCGATCCGGATCTCCAGCCGTCCACCGGGGTCAGTGTACTGCAGGCTGTTGGCGAGCAGGTTGCGAAAGAGCTGAGAGAGACGCTGGGCATCGGCCATCAGGATGGTCTCGCCCGGCGGCGTGGCGACGAGCGCGAGGCTCAGCCCGGCATGTTCGTAGCGCTCGGCGAAGGCCTCGCAGTCGGCGCGCAGCAGCGCAACCGGATCGGTCGGCTCGAAGCGGTAGCCGAGCGCGCCGAGATCGGTGGTGGTGAGTTCGTAGAGATCGTCGACCAATCGGCCGAGTCGCAGCGCGTCGGCGTGGAGTTGATCGACGGTGTCGGCATCGATTGGTCTGACCCCGTCCTGGACCGCCTCGAGCTGGGCGCGCAGCAGCGCGATCGGGGTGCGCAGTTCGTGCGAGATGTCGGCCACCCAGCGCCGACGCGCCTGTTCGTTGCTCTCGAGCGCGGCGGCCAGGGCGTTGACGTCGCGCCCGAGCCGGGCGAGTTCGTCGTCACCTCGGGGCTCGGCGCGTGCGGCGAAATCCCCCGCGGCGAGTCGGCGGGCCGTCTCCTGCAGCTCGCGCACCGGGCGCACCAGACGTCGCGAGAGCGGATAGGCGAGGGCGGCCGAGAGGGCGAGCATCGCCACCGCGATCAGCCACAGCCGATCGCCCTGACGGGCGCGAAAGCGCAGCTCGGCGACCTCGGTCACCGGGCGCCCGGGGAGGATGGCGAGCGTCCCGATGATCTCGCCATCGAGGCGCAGTGGCTGGCGGCGGGCCTCGGCGAGCAGTTCGCTGCGGCCATAGACGATGCTGCCCTCGGCGTCGAGCAGCATCAGGCGCAGCTCCAGTGGGGTCGGGCGGTCGTGATGACGCAGCCGCTCGAGCGCGTGCGGTGGCGGCCAGGCACCGCTGCCGAGGCCGCCGTGCATCGGAGGACGGCGCCCGGCAGGTGCCGTGCCGCGGCCGCTGATGGCGTTGAACCACAGCCAGGGCTCGTCGCGCAGTACCTGCCAGTCGCCGTGCTCACGATAGCTGTCGATCAGACGTTCGCCGACCTGCTCGAGCCGCGCCTGCTCGCGCGCGTCGACCAGCTCGACCAGACCGCGCTCGAGCGACCAGTGCATGAACGCCTGGGTGCCGACCAGTACCAGCACGCAGGCGAGCAGCAGGGTGAGGAAGAGTTTGGCGCGGATCGAGAGCCTCATGCCGTCATGATCGCGCCCCAGGGTGCAAGAAATATGGACGCAGGTTCAGTGTGGCGAGGACTCCGTCGGGGCGACGGGCTGGAGGAGAGGGTGCTCTTTGAGGTGGCGTCGCAGCAGCCAGCGGCGTTGTTGCAGGCGGCTGCGGGGACGGGAGCGGACCAGCGCGAGCACCAGGCTCAGTAGCCGGGAGGGGGGAGCGGGGTGAAATCGGCGCTGTTTGGTCATACCTCTCTCCTCAGGCTCATTCGCAGGCACAGGGTGACGCGGCTGCGCCGTCGGGTGCGTCGAGACGCGTGGCGCGCAGCAACTCGTGGGCGCAGCGCGCGCAACGTCCGCACGGGCCCGGGACGGCCAGGGCTCGGCGCAGTTCCGAGAGCGAGGAGATGCCGTTGGTGGCGGCATCGCGGATCTGGCGGTCGGTGACGGCATTGCAGACGCAGACGTACATGGTGGAATCGGACCCGTGATCGAGGAGAATTGCGGTTGAGAAGAAAAATAGGAATTATTCGCGATTCCTGCAACCCCTCTGTTCGTAGGCTCAATTCAGGGCGAGGCGGGTGTCCCGGCACCGCCGTGTCTTAATCCAAGGAGGCTGCCCAGGCATGAAGATCGATCCAGCGATGAACCGTCAGCTCAATGCGGTCATCAAGGAGGCGTTGACCGCGATCAACCAGTCCTTCCTCCACGCCCGCATGCTCGGTCACTGGGGATTCCCCGGGATCGAGAAGCGACTCTATGACTACTCGATCCTGGCGATGCGTCAGGCCGACCGTCTGATCGAACGGGTGCTCTTTCTCGAGGGGCTGCCCAACCTGCAGGATCTCGGCAAGCTGCATGTCGGCGAGGACGTGCCCGAGCAGCTCGCCGCGGAGCTGGAGCTCGGCCAGCGCTATCGCACCGCGCTGGGGGAGTGCGCGGCCCGTGCCGAGCAGCTCGGCGACTATGTCAGTCGGGCGCTGTGTGAGTCCCTCAACGGCGAGGTGGAGGAGCAGATCGACTGGCTCGAGACCCAGCACGCCCTGATCGATGAACTCGGACTCGAGCGTTATCTCGAGACCCAGGTCTGAACCACGGATCCAGGCGAGGTATTTCCCATGCAAGGCAATCCCAAGGTGATCGAGCACCTGCAGCGGCTGCTCGCCAACGAGCTGGCGGCGATCGATCAGTACTTCATCCATGGCCACATGTACGAGGACTGGGGTTATGCGCGGCTGCAGGCGCGCATCCTTCACGAGAGCGAGGACGAACGTGGTCACGCGGCGTTGCTGATCCAGCGGATGCTGTTCCTCGATGCCATCCCGGACATGAGTCAGCGTGATGGTCTGCGGGTGGGGCGCGACGTGCCCGAGATGCTCGCCAACGATCTGCAGCTCGAGTACGCGGTGGTCGCCGCGCTCAAGGAGGCCATCGCCTGTTGCGAGCAAGAGCGCGATTACCAGACGCGCCAGGTGCTGCTCTCGATCCTTGCCGATACCGAGGAGGATCACGCCTACTGGCTCGAGCAGCAGCTCGGGCTGATCGATACCCTGGGTCTGGAGAACTATCTCCAGACCCAGGTCCACGCCGACTCGGCCCCGGGCGCCTGAGTCCTTCTCCCGCTCCCGCGCGGGAGCGGGTGTGCCGGTCTTGCTTCAGGAGTGCGCCTCAGGGCGCACCCGATCCTTTCTGCTCTGCTCTCGACTTCTCGCGCTCCCGGGTCGGCCAGGGGCGTGCCGCGTCAATGACAAGCGCGGGTCGCGTCAATACAATCCCTCGAATCTTGTGGGCAATTGGTCGGTCCGGATCGACGCCGGCCGCCGTCAGGCGGTCTTGCCCTGCGATGCGTGTCCGCTCGTGCCGGTCGGTGCAGTGGATGCGCCCGGCCCCGCGCCACAGTGGACGGATCCAGAACACCAGGGTGCGGGGGCGTCGTTGTCAATCCATCTTGTCGAGAGGAAACGCGCGTGAAGTATGCGGCAAAGAGAACCTGGCCCCTGCGCTCCCCGTCCTGGGAGCACGAGGGTGAGGCGGAGAGTTTCAAGGCGTTCGCGACCGAGTTTGCGGCCGTCGAGCGGCTGGGTGCGGACGGAGAGTTCGTCGTCATCGATAAGTCGAGCGATGAGGCCGAGTCGCGCTTCTTCCGCGTCGTCACCATCGCCCCCTATCAGGTCGAGGAGACCGAGCCGCGCAGCAGCGCCCCGGCGCCGGAGGCTGGTCAGAGCGAGGGCGCGCAGCCGGCCGCGGAGCAGGATTACAGCTCCGCGCTGCGTCCGGCCATCTCGATGCTCGTCTACATGGGCAAGGTTGCGGTGATCGCCGTTGCGGTGATCACCATCGCGGCCTTCGGAATCGGCTACATCAAGGATTTACTTGCATAAAGTCGTGTTTCGGTCCTCGACGATGCCCTTTTGCGATCGCAGTGGTTTTTTGTCAGAAGTCTGTTTTTATTGGTTTTTTTGGGGCAGCAAAAAGTCTGTTCTCGTCATGTAAAACCTTCTTGACATCCGGTCATGTCAAGCTAAGATGACACACGGGATCCACGCAGGGTCCTAGAGTCCAGGACGAGGACATGACCGGCCCCGCATCGCTCGCGATGCATCGTCGAGGTCGATCTCGTCCGATCCCTAAGGTTGCGAGTGCCGCATACGGTATTCGTTGATTTCTACAGGAGGCTAATAATGGCTGATCAGAAGAGTCTGTCGGGTCTGACCGAGCAGCAGGCGAAGGAATTCCACGAGCAGTTCAAGGTGACCTACACCGCATTCGTCGGTCTGGCTGCGCTGGCGCACCTGTTCGTCATCGCTGCCAACCCCTGGTGGTAATCGGTCGTCGTCGAGGATAAGAACATGCAGATCATGGGCTACAAGCCGCTGGAGCAGGACTACCGCTTTTGGCTGGTGGTGAATCCGGCTACTTGGCTGATCCCGACGCTGGTTGCCGTCCTGGTGGTGGCACTGGCTGTTCACGTCTACGCCTTCTCGCTCCCCGATCAGGGCTGGTCCGCTCCGGCTCCTGAGGCCGTCGAGGCGGTCGCAGCTGAAGAGGCTGCTCCGGCTGAGTGATTGATGGCGTCGCGATCATGTCGATCGCGTCCGTCTGGTTTGCCGCGCGCATCTCATGAGTTGAGTGCGGTAATGTTTTAAACCCCATAGAGAGGGTAGTTCCATGACTGGACTGACTGAACAGCAGGCAAAAGAATTCCACGAGCAGTTCAAGGTGACCTACACCGCTTTCGTCGGCCTGGCGGCGGTCGTTCACCTGTTCATCATCGCTGCGAACCCCTGGTTCTAATCGAACCTCGGTTCAACGCACCCTAACCTAATTCAACGAGGTCAAAACAATGAGCGACATCGCAAAGCCGAAGAACCCGGAAGACGATTGGAAGATCTGGATGGTTGTCAATCCTGCCACCTGGCTGATGCCCATCCTGTTCTCCGTGCTGGTCGTCGCACTGGCCGTGCACGCGGTCGTGTTCTCGATCGGTCTGGGCTGGTAACAGCCTGACGGCGGTTGCGCCCGGCGCAACCGACTGTCTCACCGGCTGTCTCGTACAGCACGGTACACGGCAGACGAGGTTGTCCTCGTCTGCCGTCGCCCAGTGGTGCAACGCCACTGTAGAGCACTGAGTCCGAGCCACGCGGAGTCCTGGCTCGGACGAAGAGACGTCTCTCGACACCTCGCCCTCCCAACCTTTCCTCCATCGCTGACCGGTCGCTCTTCAGCCGATCGCCGCTGCGCGCGCGTTCTGGTCGCGGCCTTCTGCGATCCGGTATTTTCTCCTTTCGCTGCAATTTGCCGTTTTTTATCGGCTTTTCGCCTCAGAAGCGGCCTGTTCGGAAAGGCTGTCAGGAACCTGCGGCGATCTGTTGTCTATTAGTCTTGACATTCACCTATGTAAAGCTAAGATGACACCCAAGATCTGCGCTGACCCCTGGATCCACCGGAGTCCCGCGCAGCGCATGAACCACTGGTTTCGCGGCCAGAGGGTCGCGAAAAGATTCAAGTCGTTTGTAACGGCGCGATTTCATTAGGAGGCCAACATGGCTGATCAGAAAAGTCTGTCGGGTCTGACCGAGCAGCAGGCGAAGGAATTCCACGAGCAGTTCAAGGTGACCTACACCGCATTCGTCGGTCTGGCGGCACTTGCGCACCTGTTCGTCATCGCTGCCAACCCCTGGTGGTAATCGGTCGTCGTCGAGGATAAGAATATGCAGATCATGGGCTACAAACCGCTGGAGCAGGACTACCGCTTTTGGCTGGTGGTGAATCCGGCTACCTGGCTGATCCCGACGCTGGTTGCCGTCCTGGTGGTGGCACTGGCTGTTCACGTCTACGCCTTCTCGCTCCCCGATCAGGGCTGGTCCGCTCCGGCTCCTGAGGCCGTCGAGGCGGTCGCGGCCGAAGAGGCTGCTCCGGCAGAGTGATTTATGGCGTCGCGACCGATCCGGTCGCGTCCGTCTGGTTTGTCGCGCACATCGATGAGTGCGGCAATGTTTATAACCCCTTAAGCTAGAGGGTATTCCAATGTCTGGATTGACTGAGCAGCAGGCAAAAGAGTTTCACGAGCAGTTCAAGGTGACCTACACCGCATTCGTCGGTCTGGCGGCACTTGCGCACCTGTTCGTCATCGCCGCGAACCCCTGGTGGTAATCGAACCGCCCCGGTTCAACGCACTTTAACCTAGTCCAACGAGGTCAAAACAATGAGCGACATCGCAAAGCCGAAGAACCCGGAAGACGATTGGAAGATCTGGATGGTCGTCAATCCTGCCACTTGGCTGATGCCGATCCTGTTCTCCGTGCTGGTCGTCGCACTGGCCGTGCACGCGGTCGTGTTCTCGATCGGCCTGGGCTGGTAAGCACCAGTTCCTGATGGCGACCGCCCACGGTGGTTGCCATGACGCCCGGATGTGCTCCGCATGTCCGGGCGTTTGCGCAGGTGGTCCCACACCTGTCGCAGCGATAACCGATGTCCATCCCGGTGCGCACTGAGCCACGCCACATCGGTGTTCCTTCCCGTCCGTTTCCTTGACCGCCGCTATGTTGTCGTCGCCACCGCGTCCCGGTCGCACGCAGGCATGGCTTCCTCGCGCGTCGAATTTGCCCCTGCCTCTTGGTTCGATCGTATGCCTGGCAAGCGTTCATGGCCGGTCGGAAGAGGCCTCGGTGCATGCTGGCCGACGCAATCGCCGGCTTCCTTCGTGCTTGCCAGGAGCGTACCATCGCCTCCACCGTGTCGACCCCAGCGGCGCGATGCCACGTCTCGCGCACGGGTCGCATCTTCGCGTGGTGAGCGGGGGAGAGGCGATGACGCTTCTGCGCCGAGCCGCGCGTTTCTCTGTATCAACCCCTGTTTGGAGCTGATTCTGGCATGAGTCGCCCTGATGATCCTTTGGCAGCCGCGTTCCGCGAGTTGCTGCCCAAGATCCTGCCCTTCGCCGATGTGGCGACGGCGGATCTTCCGCTGCGCCGCCTGCTGCGCCTGTCGTTGTTCCAGGTGTCCGTGGGCATGGCGATGGTCCTGCTCACCGGTACCCTCAACCGGGTGATGGTCGTCGAACTCGGCGTCTCGACCTGGCTGGTGGCGACCATGGTGGCCCTCCCGCTGGTGTTCGCACCGCTGCGCGCGCTGATCGGATACCGCTCGGACTATCATCACTCCGCCTTCGGGCTACGCCGTATCCCCTATATGTGGATGGGGACCATGCTGCAGTTCGGTGGTTTCGCGATCATGCCGTTCGCACTGCTGCTACTCGCCGACGCCGAGAACAGTCTCAATGTCATGGGTCAGATCGGCGGTGCCCTGGCCTTCCTGTTGGTGGGGGCGGGCCTGCACACGGTGCAGACCGCCGGGCTCGCGCTGGCCACCGACCTCGCGCCCGAGGACAAGCGCCCGCGCGTGGTGGCGCTGCTTTATGTGACCCTGCTGGTGGGGATGGGCGGTAGCGCGCTGCTGTTCGGTCAGTTGCTGACCAACTTCTCGCAGCAGTTGCTGATCCAGTTGATCCAGGGGGCGGCGGTTGCGACCCTGGTGCTCAACGTGATCGCTCTGTGGAAGCAGGAGGCGGTTGATCCGGAGCGCGCCGCGGCGAAGATCGAACGCCCGCCCTTTGCCGACTCGTGGAAGCAATTCGTCTCCGGCGGTCGGGCCAGTCGCCTGCTGGTGGCCGTCGGTCTCGGCACCGCCGCCTTCACCATGCAGGACATCCTCCTCGAGCCCTATGGCGGCAAGGTGCTGGGGCTGAGCGTATCGCAGACCACCATGCTGACCGCGATCCTCTCCGCCGGCACCCTGCTGGCCTTTGGTCTCGCGGCGCGGCTGCTCGGGCGTGGTACCGTGCCCTATCGGATCGCGACCATCGGCGCGTTGTTCGGGGTGTTTGCCTTCGCCGCGGTGATCACTTCCTCGGCGCTCGACCTGCCCTGGCTCTATCGGACCGGCGCCGGGATGATCGGTTTCGGCTCGGGGTTGTTCCTGATCGGGACCCTGGTGGCCGCGATGGCGATGTCCGAAGGCGGACACAGTGGTCTGGCGCTGGGCGCCTGGGGCGCGGTACAGGCCACGGCCACCGGTATCGCCGTCGCGCTCGGCGGCAGCCTGCAGGACATCTTCGCCGCGATGGCCGCACACGGTGTCTTCGGGGCCGAGCTGATGGGGCCGGCGGTCGGCTATGACATGGTCTATGCGCTGGAGATCGTCCTCCTGGTGGTGACCCTGGTCGTACTGGTGCCGCTGCTGCTCAAGCCCACCGACGCCAAGCGCGCCGCCGATGGCAAGATCGGTTTCGAGCACATGCCCTGACCGGGTGCGGGGTGGACGGTCGCTGCCCCGGCGCGGTCGTCCACCTCGACGCTCCGCGTCGCGTTTTCTGAAAGGGGGTGACGCTGTACGGTTGCGCCCCTTCCTTGTCCGAGAACCGGAGATCGCACATGAATGGATGCATGCTCAAGACCCAGACGCGTCTGCTCGGCGCCTCGCTGTTGCTCTGTCCCTGGCTGGTGGCACAGGCCCATTTCCAGACCCTGATCCCCTCGCACGAGATCCTCGATGCCGCGACCGGCCCCGAACTCTCGCTCGAACTCGAGTTCACCCACCCGATGGCCGGCGGGCCGCGGATGGACATGGCGCCACCGGTGCGTTTCGAGGTGCTCGGTCCACAGGGGCGCGAGGATCTCGGCGATCGGCTCGAGGTGGTCGAGCACCCCGATGGGGTGCGTGGCTATCGCGCCGACTATCGGGTGAAGGGGCCGGGCGATCATCTCTTCATGGTCGAGCCTGCCCCTTATTGGGAACCGGCCGAGGGGGTGATGATCGTCCACTACACCAAGGTGGTGGTCGATGCCTTCGACGCCCAGGACGGCTGGGAGCGGCTGCTCGGTTTGCCGGTCGAGATCGAGCCCTTGACCCGTCCCTACGGGCTCTGGACCGGTAACCTGTTCCAGGGCGTGGTGCGCCGCGCCGGCGAGCCGGTGCCCTTCGCCGAGGTCGAGGTGGAGTGGCGCAACGACGGCAGCATCGAGGCCCCGGCGCCGGCCTTCCTCACCCAGGTGGTGCGGGCCGACGGCGACGGGGTGTTCAGCTATGTCATGCCCTTCCCGGGGTGGTGGGGCTTCGCCGCGCTGCTCCCCGGCGAGCAGCCGATGACCAACCCCGAGGGCGAGGCGGTGCCGGTCGAGCTCGGTGCCCTGATCTGGGTGCGGGCGCGTGCGCCCGAGTGAGCCGCGGGTGCTGCTGCTGGCACTGCTGATGCTGTGCTGGCAGCCGGCCTGGGCGCATCGGCTCAATCTGTTCGCAGGCGTCGAGGGGATGCGGATCAGTGGCTCGGTCTACTTCTCCGGCGGGGCTCCCGCCGTCGGCGTGCCGATCGAGCTGTCGGGGGGAGAGGTGTCGCTGGCGTTGGTGAGTGATGCCGAAGGGCGCTTTGCGCAGACGGTGGCGCGAGCGGCCGATTATCGGCTGGTGGCCCGGACCGCCGACGGTCATCGCGCCGAGTGGCGGATCGATGCTGCCGAGTTCGTGCCCGCTCAGCCCCTTCAAGCCGCGACCCAGACGGTCGCGCCGACGCCGGTGGCCGACCCGGCGTTGCTCGCTGCGATCGAGCAGGCGGTGGCGCGTCAGCTGCGTCCGCTGCGCGAGGAGCTGGCCGCCGAGCAGGCGCGCGTGCGGCTGCGCGATCTGCTCGGCGGGCTCGGTTACATCCTCGGGCTCACCGGGTTGGCGTTGTGGTGGCGCGCGCGGCGCGGCTGACGTCGGCCTGTCGCTGCGGGTTCAATAACCCCCCTTGCGCCTGACCTCGGGGAGCCCGGCGATGCGGGTGCCCTGCTTGGTCGGGGCGAGCGGGAAGAGCTGATAGAGATCCTTGCTCGTCGGCTTGCTGCCCCAGCGTTGTGCCATCGCCTTGAGCACCGCGCGCTCCATCGGCTGGTTCTGGCCGTTGTCGAAGTATTCCTCGCGCAGGTAGCGGATCACGTCCCAGTGGCGTTCGCTCAGCTCGACCGACTCCTCGGCGGCGAGCGCCTCGGCGACGGCCTCGCTCCAGTCGGTCGCGTTCTCCAGATAGCCATTGGCGGTGGTGGCGATGGTCTTGCCGTTGACCTCGATGGCCATTGCATACTCCTCCCTACTGCTGGCTCGATGATCACCGGCGCCGGGTGCGCCGGTTCGGATATCTGGTGTTTCTGCGCGGTCGAGTGTTCAGCCCGGACGGACCGGGTCGATGCCCTTGTGTGCGATGAACAGCCCGCAACCGAGATGGCGGTGCGATCCGAGCCCGTGCTGCTGGAGCCGGATCGACTCGTCGGCCGGCAGATTTGCCAGCAGCAGGCTGCGGGTGTGAAGGGGGCCGTCGGCGGTGGCGAGCGTGAGGGCGCGACCGCACAGCGCCTTGCGCATCCCGACCTCGATCCGGGCGAGCGTCTCGGCGGCGCGTTCGAGGAAGGCGTTCTCGTCCTCCTCGGCGCTGCAGACGACATGACGGGCGAGCTGCGTGGGGTTGGGATCGAGCGATCGGATGCGTCCCTGCCCGATGGTGAGCGGATGACCGGCGACCTCGATGCGGCTGCCCGGCAGTGTCGCCAGCAGCGAGTCGGACAGGTGTTGCGGGACGCGCAGCCGCAGCTTGGTGCGGCGCGAGAGCTGCAGGCAGGTGTCGGTGCCGTGCGGCGGGCGCTCCCAGCCGTTCTGCGAGCCGGCGCCGTGGATGCTGTGGATGCCGAGTCCGGCGGTCTCCGCCAGCCAGGGCTGGGCGACGATCAGTGCGCGATGCAGGGCATCGGCATGATCGACCGGGAGCGCCCGGCAGTCGATCGCGAAGACCAGTTCGACAACGTCTGCCGGGACCCTGAAGTCGTCTTCCTGCTCGGGTTCTTGCCAGTACATGGTGTCAGCGTCCGAAGGGTAGGCGGTCCTGCAGCGCCTGGCGGTCGAACCACCAGTCGTCCTGGACCAGCACGTCGACGACGTTGCGCAGTCGCACCAGGAACTTCTCCGGTTCCTTGAGTTCCAGCCGCTCCATCCACTGATCGAGCTGCTCCGGGCTGTCGACGCCGCTGTGGCGTCGGGCCACGGTGCCGAGCATCTGGGTGGCGAAGAACATCAGGTCCTCGCGCTGGTGTCCGGCGGCGCGTACGTCGGCGAGGAACAGCGCGGTGGTTGCGGCGACCGCGGCGCCATCGGCGTCATCCGGGGTCTCCTCGATGACATGGGTGAGCAGTTCGGTGGTGAGTTCGGGGTCGATCGGGCAGGTGACCGCCAGCCAGATGCCCTGGCCGAGGGCGGTGAGTGATTCGGGACGGTTGCACTGGAAGAGGATGTCGCAGGCATCGGCGGCGAGTTCGAACTGGTCGTGCTCGATGAAGGTGTCGAAGACTGTGCGGGCGAGCGACCAAGCCTCGTCGCTGCGACCCAGACCGACCAGGGCGCGGGCCATCTGGAGTTGCGCGTCGGCCAGCACGTCGCATGGCGCGTTGCTCTGTTCGAGCTCGGCAAGCCGTTCGGTGAGCGCCTGCAGATGCGCCTGCAACGCCGTTTGTTCGGCGCCATGACCGATCACTGAGTCGGCGGCGGTGTCGATCAGGTGCTCGGCGAATAGATCGAGATGCTTCATGGGGCTGGCCTGCGGCTAACGGATGAGGCCGTTGAAGGCGGCTTCGAGGCGGTCTTCCCAATCATCCGGTGTGTCGGGGTAGGGGGGGCGGACGTCCATGCGGAAGAAGCGTTCTCCGGTGCGTGCGACGGTCTGGACCAGGGGCAGGAGTTCGTCGAACGATTCTAGGTCCTGGTTGGCGATGAGGATGTCACTGAGCTTGAGCATGGGTTGACGCAACCGTTCCTTCTAATCGTGGTGTGGGGCGTCTGCTGGAGACTGTGCCTGGCGTACCGGTCGTTGCGGGGGCGGCGGACCCCGCTTGCGGGATCGACCGGGGCGTGACCGTGTCTCGTACCCGCGACGACAGGCGAGGGCGATACGATTATACCGTCCACAAATCGGGGTTGACCCGGTCGGTGTAACGGATCCGCAACAATTCACGTGCCCGCCCTTCTTGAGCGGCGGGTGCGAAGGCCATTCTGTTGTGCAGCACATTGTTGCTGATCAGTCCCTCGCCAGCGGCCATTCTGTGGGTGAATGTGAAGACAGTCTCGCGCGAAAACAACTCGTCGAGCGCGGCGCGGGCGGCGGCGGTCTCCGGGGTGTCGCGCCAGCACACGTTGCGGCGACGTGCCGAGTAACGCATGTGCAGCCGACCTTGCTGGATCGAGAACACCGGTCCCCGGCTCTCGGCGCGCTGCACCCGCCCGTCGATCACGTGGGCGGGGATGGCGAGCGCCTCGGGGTGCATCAGCGCGGCGATGTGGTCTGGCGAGGCGTCGCGCAGCCGGATATAGGCGATCTCGGGATCGAGCAGCTGGTTCTCGCCACCCTCCCGTGCGGGGTGGAGGCAGAACAGCATCCAGGCCCGTACCTGCTGCCCGGGCGGGTTGTAATAACCGTCGGTGTGCCAGTTCAGTGCCCGCTCGGTATAAGGAATGTAGTCGCCGCGTCCATCCCCCGGGCCGTCGGTCGGGGTGATCCGGCTCACCGCCCTGGCGTCGGCGAAGTGGTTGGCCTCGGTGCGGCGCAGCCCGAGCGCGCGCCCGAGCGCCAGCAGCGATTCGGCCCCGAGCTGCTCGGGTGCGCAGCTGACCAGCGCCATGCCGTCGCTGGCGATCCGTGCGCCGATGGCCGCGAGTTCGGCGCGGCTGGGCGCCGCCGGCTGCTGTACCCGTACCCGCAGGCGTGCCGCGCTCGGCGCCGGGCGCGCGAGCCTCACCGCGCGCCAGCGCTGGTAGGTCGACTCATCCGTCAGCGAGAAGGGATTGGACATGAGGGTTTTTTATCAGTAAGTTCTTATATTATTCAATCTTTATCCGAGCCTAACAGCTGTGGGGATTGCATGCAGCCGTCGTGTCGAGTGCGTTGGGACGAACGGTGGGGACCTATCCCGAAAGGGATAGACGGAGGCCCCGCATCCACCCCGATCGTGGAGTGTGCGGCCACGCGAGCGCCCGGTACAGTGATGCTCAGACGATGGAGTTCCCGAGATCGACAGGGTCTCGGTTCCGAGGGCCCATCCTCGCCACAGACGCGACGCGATGCATCGAGCCGCCGCTCGCAGCGGCCTTGAGGGGGACCGGTTCGATCTCGCACGCACGCCACTTTCCTGGTTCACAGCGTAGGAGAGACAGCGCAATGTCCATCGATAAGCACTCCACCCCGATGCTCGATCAGCTCGAGAGCGGGCCCTGGCCGAGCTTCATCTCCGGGATCAAGCGGTTGCGCGATCAGCACCCGGAAAACCGCATCAACGCCATGGCCAATGACCTGCTCGGTCAACTCGAGCACTCCTACGAGACCCGCAAGGGGTACTGGAAGGGCGGCACCGTCTCGGTCTACGGCTATGGCGGCGGCATCATTCCGCGCTTCTCCGAGGTCGGCAAGGCGTTCCCCAGCTCCAAGGAATTCCATACCCTGCGGGTACAGCCGCCGGCGGGCAACCATTACTCCACCGCGATGCTGCGCCAGCTCGCCGACAGCTGGGAGAAGTGGGGCTCGGGGCTGGTCACCTTCCACGGTCAGACCGGCAACATCATGTTCATCGGCTCGAGCACCGAGAACACCCAGCACTTCTTCGACGAGATCAACGACTACGGCTGGGACCTCGGCGGCGCCGGTCCCTGCGTGCGCACCGCGATGTCCTGCATCGGCGCGGCGCGCTGCGAGATGTCCTGCACCAACGAGCTCAAGGCGCACCGGCTGCTGGTCAACAACTTCACCGACGACGTGCATCGTCCGGCCTTGCCCTACAAGTTCAAGTTCAAGATCTCGGGCTGCGCCAACGACTGTCAGAACGCCATCGAGCGCTCCGACTTCGCGGTGATCGGCACCTGGCGCGACGACATGAAGGTCGACCAGGACGAGGTCCGTCGCTATGTCGCAGAGAAGGGCCGGCAGTACTACATCGACAACGTCATCACCCGCTGTCCGACCCAGGCGCTCTCGCTCAACGACGACGATACCCTCGCCGTCGACAACCGCGACTGCGTGCGCTGCATGCACTGTCTCAACGTCATGCCCAAGGCGCTGCACCCCGGCGACGATCGCGGCGTGACCATCCTCGTCGGCGGCAAGCGTACCCTCAAGATCGGTGACCTGATGGGCACCGTGATCGTGCCCTTCAAGAAGCTCGACACCGAGGAGGATTACGCGTCGCTGGTCGAGCTGGCCGAGACCATCATCGACTTCTGGGCCGAGAACGGGCTCGAGCACGAGCGCTGCGGCGAGATGATCGAGCGCATCGGTCTGGCCAACTTCCTCGAGGGCATCGGTATCGAGCCCGATCCCAACATGCTCAACCATCCGCGTCAGAGCTCCTATGTGCGCATGGACGGCTGGGATCAGGCCGCCGAGGCCTGGTTCGAGCGTCAGGCCGAGGCGGCGGGCTGAGCGGCGAGGTCGCGGCCCGTGCCGGGTCGCGCACGAGCGATGGCTGACTGAGACAACTGGAGGACAAGGCAATGGCCGACATGCGCGAGCCGATCGAATCCGGATGCCCGGATCCCTGGCAGTACATGCATCCGGTGATGCGCAAGAACTTCGGGCAGTGGAAGTACCACGAGCACCCGCGTCCCGGCGTGCTGCTGCACGTGGCCTACAACGGTGATCGGGTGTGGACGGTCAAGGCCGGCACCCAGCGCATCCTCGACGTCTTCACCCTGCGCAAGCTGTGCGACATCGGCGACACCTTCGCCGAGGGGCACGTGCACTTCACCCTGCGCTCGAACATCGAGTACCTGGTCACCGACGAGTCCAAGGTCACGCCGCTGATCGAGGCCCTGGAGGACGCCGGCTTCATCGTCGGCGGCACCCAGAACTCGGTGACCATGATCTCCCACACCCAGGGCTGGCTGCACTGCGACATCCCCGGCACCGACGCCTCGGGCGTGGTCAAGGCGATGATGGACGAGCTGGTCGAGGAGTTCCGCAACACCAACATGCCCAACCGGGTGCACATCACCACCTCCTGCTGCCAGATCAACTGCGGCGGTCAGGGCGATATCGCGATCAACGTCCAGCACACCAAGCCGCCGAAGATCAATCACGACCTGGTGGCCAACGTCTGCGAGCGCCCCTCGGTGGTGGCCCGCTGTCCGGTGGCGGCGATCCGCCCGGCGATGGTCAACGGCAAGCCCTCGCTGGAGGTCGACGAGCGCAAGTGCATCTGCTGCGGCGCCTGCTATCCGCCCTGTCCGCCGATGCAGATCAACGACGCCGAGCACACCAAGCTCGCCATCTGGGTCGGCGGCAGCCACTCCAACGCGCGCAGCAAGCCGAGCTTCCAGAAACTGGTCGCCGCCGGCATCCCCAACAACCCGCCGCGCTGGCCCGAGGCCACGGCCATCGTCAAGCGTATCCTCAAGGCCTACAAGGAGGGCGCGCGCGACTGGGAGCGGATCAACGAGTGGATCGAGCGCATCGGCTGGCCGCGCTTCTTCGAGGAGGTCGAGCTACCCTTCACCAAGTATCACATCGATACCTGGCGCGGCTCGCGGGCGAGCTTCAACAGCTCCTCCTACATCCGTTTCTGAGGCCGTGCGGCCCCATCCACTCCGAGCGAGGACGTCATGAAGTTCGCTCTACAGATCAACGAAGGACCCTATCAGCACCAGGCCGCCGACTCGGCCTATCACTTCGCCCGGGCGGCATTGGAGAAGGGGCACGAGATCTTCCGCGTGTTCTTCTATCACGACGGTGTCAACAACGCGACGCGCTTGACCACCCCGCCGCAGGACGACCGCCATATCGTCAACCGCTGGGCCGAGCTCGCCGAGCAGCACGACCTCGATCTGGTGGTGTGCGTGGCCGCGGCGCAGCGTCGCGGCATCGTCGACGAGGGCGAGGCCAAGCGCAACGGCAAGGATGCCACCAACATCCACCCCAGGTTCCGCATCTCGGGTCTCGGGCAGCTGGTCGAGGCGGCGATCGCCGCCGACCGGCTGGTGGTCTTCGGCGACTAGGGGGAGGAGACGATGTCTGAAACCGTGAAACAATTCCTCTATCTCAACCGCAAGGCCCCCTACGGCACCATCTACGCCTGGGAGGCGCTCGAGGTGGTGCTGATCGGCGCCGCCTTCGATCAGGACGTCGGGGTGATGTTCCTCGACGACGGGGTCTATCAACTGGTCAAGGGCCAGGATCCCCGCGAGATCGGCATGAAGAACTTCTCGCCCACCTTCCGCACCCTCGGCGACTACGAGGTCGGGCGGATCTATGTCGACGGTGAGTCGCTCGCCGCGCGCGGTCTCACCCGCGAGGATCTGGTCGAGATCGCCTGGGAGGATCCGGAGACCGAGGAGGAGGTCGACAACATCGTCGAGGTGGTCGACCGCACCCGGGCGCGGGCGCTGATGGACGAGGCCGATGTGGTCTTCAGCTTCTGAGTCGGCACCGGTCGCCGGGGGGAGACCGGCCCCGTCGTCGTATCCATGTATCGCGGGGGCGGCCGTTGCGGGCGTCTCCGGCAAGGGGGACGCATGAGCATCCTGCATACCGTCAACAAGTCACCGTTCGAGCGCAATTCGCTAGAATCCTGTGTGCAATTCGCCAGCGATGGCGCGGCCGTCCTGCTGTTCGAGGACGGCGTCTACGCGGCCCTCGCCGGGACCGGCGCGGAGTCACGGGTTCGCGAGGCACTCGGCAGACTCAGGCTCTACGTGCTCGGGCCCGACCTCAAGGCGCGCGGATTGTCCGAGGATCGCATCATCGAGGGAATCGGCGTCGTGGACTACGCCGGCTTCGTGGATCTCGCCGCGGAGCACGACAAGGTCCAGGCCTGGTTGTAACTCAATTCACGCACCGAAGAAGGAGACATCACCATGTCCGACACCATCGAAGTTGACGGCAAACAACTGGCCGTGGACGAGGAGGGCTACCTGGCCGACCTCAACGACTGGGTGCCCGCGGTGGCCGACGTGATGGCCAAGCAGGACAACCTGGAGTTGAGCGAGGAACACTGGGACATCATCAACTTCCTGCGCGAGTACTACGAGGAGTACCAGATCGCTCCCGCGGTGCGCGTGCTGACCAAGGCCGTGGGCAAGAAGCTCGGCAAGGAGAAGGGCAACAGCAAGTATCTCTACAGCCTCTTCCCCTACGGGCCGGCCAAGCAGGCCTGCCGCTTCGCCGGGCTGCCCAAGCCGACCGGCTGCGTCTGAGTCCGATGTCCGGGGCGGGTGCGCCCGCCCCGGCGTCGACGGACGGCGTCGGGCGACCGGCGACGTCTCTCCGGCAACCGCAGAGAGATCACCCTAAAGGGAGCGGAAGTATGGCGTTCCTGACCCATTTCTACGCCGTCCTGTTCTATGTCGCCGCCTTCGTGCTGGTCTCCGGCCTGGTCGTCAAGGTGGTGCGCTATGCCCGCACCCCGGCCCCGCTGAAGATCCCCACCACCCCGGCGCCGACCAGCCGCAGCGGCGTGGCGCTACGCATGACCCGCGAGGTGGTGCTGTTCGAGAGCCTGTTCCGCGGCAACAAATGGACCTGGATCTTCGGCTGGATCTTCCACTTCGGACTGTTCCTGGTCACCCTGCGTCACCTGCGTTATTTCATCGAGCCGGTGTGGGCGCCGATCGCCCTCGTCCAGCCCTTCGGCATCTATGGCGGGATCGCCATGGTCATCGGGCTGATCGGGTTGTGGGCGCGTCGCTTCCTGGTCGATCGGGTGCGCTATATCTCCTCGACCTCCGATCATCTGATGCTCGCCCTGCTGGTGCTGATCGGCGCGAGCGGGCTGCTGATGAAGTTCGTCTTCCACACCGACGTGGTGGCCATCAAGAGCTTCTTCCTCGGTCTCTACGCCCTCGATCCCCAGCCGCTGCCGGCCGATCCGCTGCTGCTGCTGCATCTGCTGCTGGTGGCGCTGCTGATGATCGTCTTCCCCTACAGCAAGCTGCTCCATGCCCCGGGTCTGTTCTTCAGCCCGACGCGCAACCAGGTCGACGATCCGCGCGAGCGTCGCCACCTCGCGCCCTGGGCGCGAGAACTCGAGCAGCAGGCGCCCGCCGCGTCGTCCGATCCGCGAGGTTGAGCCATGGCCAAGGCAACATTCGACGTCCCCGAGCTGACCCCCTACACCGAGGTGCCCGCGGTTACCCCGGAGGCCATGGCTCACAGCGCCCCCTTCGTCTCCAAGGCCGAGTTCCAGGCGCCGCTCGGCTTCCCCGGCGAGCTGGTCGAGGACTGGCAGACGCGGGCGATCGACAAGATGGGCGAGCTGCTCGGCAAGTATCGCTCGCTGCGCGTCTATCTCGACTCCTGCGTCAAGTGCGGGGCCTGTACCGACAAGTGTCACTACTTCCTCGGCACCCAGGACCCGAAGAACATGCCGGTGGGCCGCCAGGACCTGATGCGCAAGGTCTATCGGCGCTACTTCACCCTCGGCGGTCGGTTCTTCCCCAAGCTCGTCGGCGCCGAGGACTTCACCAAGGAGGTGCTCGACGACTGGTACAGCTATTTCCACCAGTGCTCGCAGTGTCGGCGCTGCTCGGTGTTCTGTCCCTATGGCATCGATACCGCCGAGATCTCGATGGCCGCGCGCGAGATCATGGACAGCATCGGGGTGGGGCAGAAGTACTGCAACGAGATCATCGGCAAGGTCTACAAGATCGGCAACAACCTCGGCCTGCCCGGCCCGGCGCTGGTCGACACCCTCGAGGGGCTCGAGGAGGACGTCTTCGACGAGACCGGCGTCAAGGTGCGCTACCCGATCGACGAGGAGGGCGCCGAGATCCTGCTGGTCACCCCCTCGGCCGACTTCTTCGCCGAGCCGCACGTCGACGGGCTGATCGGCTACGGCAAGGTCTTCCATGCCGCCGGGGTGTCCTGGACGCTGAGTTCGCACGCCTCCGAGGCGGCCAACTTCGGCATGTTCATCGGCTCCTACGACAACATGCGCCGGGTCGCCCAGCGCATTCGCGAGGCGGCCATCGCGCTCAAGGTCAAGCGCATCGTCTTCGGCGAGTGTGGCCACGCCTGGCGGGTGGCCTACAGCTTCCTCAACACCCTCGCCGGGCCCTGGGACTTCCTCGACCCGCGCTATCCGGTGCCGCAGCACATCTGCGAGTTCACCCACGACCTGATCGAGCAGGGGCGGCTGACCTTCGACAAGTCCGAGAACGACGACAAGGTCATCACCTTCCACGACAGCTGCAACGTCGCCCGCGCCTCGCGCATGGGCGAGGTCCCCGGCGGCCAGTTCGAGATCCCGCGCGCGATCATCCGCGCCACCTGCAATCACTTCTACGACATGGACGAGGACACCATCCGCGACCGCACCTTCTGTTGCGGCGGTGGCGGCGGGCTGCTCACCGACGACCTCATCGAGCTGCGGGTGAAGGGGGCCAAGCCCCGGCTCGATGCGCTCAACAACGTGATGCAGGAGAAGGGGGTGACGCACATGGCGGCGATCTGCGCCATCTGCAAGAGCCAGTTCACCAAGGTGCTGCCCTACTACGGCATGGAGATGGATCAGATCGTCAGTCTCCACCAGCTCGTCTCCAACGCGATCGTGCTGGAGGGCGGCGAGGACGACGACGAGGAGGACGCGCCCGCGGCGGCCTGATCCCGGGCCGGCGACGGGACGCGCGCGACAAGACACCCGGGTCGGTCATCCGGGGGCAATTCGGTCACTAGAGAGAGAACCCTATGGCGACTTCCAGCGACGAGATGAAGACCAAGCCTTCCTGGCGCCGCTTCGAGGACGGGGCCAACGTCTGGGAGGATCTGACCGACAAGATCTTCATGGAGGACAGCTCCCACAAGTGTCCGACCTATGTCCACAAGACCCCGCCCTGTCAGGGCAGTTGCCCCTCGGGCGAGGACATCCGCGGCTGGCTGCAGATCGTGCGCGGGCTCGAGCAACCGCCGGCGGACATGGACTGGCGCGAGTACGCCTTTCGCCGCTCGACCGATGCCAACCCCTTCCCGGCGATGATGGGCCGGGTCTGTCCCGCACCCTGTCAGGACGGTTGCAACCGCAACGCGCTGGAGGACTTCGTCGGCATCAACGCCGTCGAGCAGTTCATCGGCGACTCGGCCATCGACAACGGCTACCGCTTCGCCCCGCCGCCGCCGGACACCGGCAAGCGGGTGGCGATCGTCGGCGGTGGTCCGGCGGGGCTGGCCGCCGCCTATCAGCTGCGGCGCCGGGGGCACGCCTGCACCATCTTCGAGGCCAACAGCGCGCTCGGCGGCATGTTCCGCTTCGGCATCCCCGGCTATCGGGTGCCGCGCGACCGGCTCGATGCCGAGATCCAGCGCATCCTCGACCTCGGCCAGGTCGAGGTGCGGCTCAATACCCGGGTCGGGCGCGATCTCGCCGTCGCCGAACTCGAGCGCGACTACGACGCCGTGCTCTGGGCGCTCGGCTGTCAGAGCGGGCGCGGGCTGCCGGTACCGGGTTGGGAGGGCACGCCCAACTGTGTCTCCGGCGTCGCCTTCCTCAAGGCCTTCAACGAGGGGCGGATGAAGGTCACCGCCGCCAAGGTGGTCTGCGTCGGTGGCGGCGACACCTCGATCGACGTGGTCTCGGTGGCGCGTCGTCTCGGCCACCTGCCCGAGCACGCCAAGCGCGACCTCCCCGAGACGGTGATCCACGACGGCTATCTCGCCCACGACACCGCCGGCGCGGCCGCCGCCGAGGGCGCCGAGGTGACCCTGACCTCGCTGTTCTCGCGCGAGCAGATGACCGCCGCCGAGCACGAGGTCACCGATGCCACCCGCGAGGGCGTGACCATCCTCGATGGGGTGATGCCGCTCGAGGTGCTCAAGAACGCCGAAGGGCGCGCCACCGGGCTGCGGGTCGCCGACTGCCGCATGGAGGAGGGGCGGCCGGTGGCGGTCGAGGGCACCGAGCGGGTGCTCGAGGCCGATCTGATCGTCTCGGCGATCGGCCAGGGCGGTGATCTCTCCGGCCTCGAGACCCTCGACAACGGTCGCGGGCTGATCGACGCCGACAAGTTCCATCAGGTGCCGGGCCGTCCGGGACACTTCGTCGCCGGCGACATCATCCGTCCCCACCTGCTCACCACCGCCATCGGTCAGGCCTGGGTCGCGGTCGAGTCGATCGACGCCTATCTCGGTCAGGTCGAGCAGCGGCGCCGCCCCAAGGTCGACGTCCATCACTTCAACCTGCTCGACAAGCTCGCCGAGGTCGAGCGCGCGCCGCAGCCCTTCGTCGTCGGCGAGGCCGGCGACCTGCGCGGCACCTCGGCGGCGGACTATGCGGTGCACAACTACGAGGACCGCTCCGGGGCCGAGGTCATCCCCCATGAGGAGCTCTATCTCGGTCACTTCAACCACCATGCCCGCAACCTCCGTCAGGAGCAGGTGCCGAGCGCCGAGCAGGTGCTCGCTCACTTCGCCGAGCGGGTTGCCGGGTTGAGCGAGGCGCAGGCGATCGACGAGGCCAAGCGCTGCATGAGCTGCGGGATGTGCTTCGAGTGCGACAACTGCGTCATCTTCTGTCCGCAGGACGCGGTGTTCCGGGTCGACAAGGCCGCGCGCACCACCGGACGCTATGTCGACACCGATTACAGTCGCTGTATCGGCTGTCACATCTGCGCCGACGTCTGTCCGACCGGCTACATCAAGATGGGACTGGGCGAATAGTCCCGAGGGAGAGGCGCCGATGGTCAATGCTGTATCAACCACCCGGACGCTCGCCGTGGCCCTGCTGTGGATGCTCGCCGTCCTCGCGGTGGCGCCCTCGGCCAGCGCCCGCAACTATGTGGTGCCCGGCTCCGAGGCCGCCGGGCTCGGTGCCTGTGTCGAGCCCACCGAGCTGATGCGTCGCCAGCACATGGAGTTCATCAAGCACCAGCGCGATCGCACCGTGCACAGCGGTATCCGCACCAGCAAGTACAGCCTCGCCGGCTGTGTCGAGTGCCACATCGGTCACGATGTCCGGGGACAGGCCGTGCCGATCAACCGCGCCGACCAGTTCTGCGGCGCCTGTCATGCCTATGCCGCGGTCGATCTCAACTGCTTCGATTGCCATGCGGCGGTACCGCGTGGCCCCATGGCCGGGCCCATGGCCGAGGCCGCGCGGCGCGCCGTGGGCGAGGCGCACCACGGTCAGGGAGCGGGACAACCATGAGCGAACAACGAGCGGAGATCGATCGGGAGCGGCGTCGGCTGCTCGGGGCGGCGGCCGGCGCCGGGGCGGCGCTGGCCGCGCCGGCGGTGGTGGTGCGCGCGCTCGAGACCACCCCGCGTGACAACCCGGCCGACGGCCGGGTGCGCTGGGGGCTGGCGATCGACACGGCCAAGTGTGCCGCGGGCTGTACGGCCTGTGTCGATGCCTGCGCCCATGAGAACGGGCTCGACCTGCAGCGCCCGCCCGAGGGGGCGACGCCCGCCGATTGGGCGGCGCAGCGCGCGGTGTGGGTCCGCAAGGTCCGGCTGCGCGACGACCAGACCGGGCGCGAGACCAATCTGCCGCTGATGTGCCAGCACTGCGAGCATCCGCCCTGTGTCGACGTCTGTCCCACCGGCGCCTCCTTCAAGCGCGCCGATGGCATCGTCATGGTCGACCGTCACACCTGCATCGGTTGTCGCTACTGCATGATGGCCTGCCCCTACAAGGCGCGCAGCTTCATCCACGAGGCGCTGAGCGATCAGCTCAGTCACGTGCCGCGTGGCAAGGGCTGTGTCGAGAGCTGCAATCTCTGCGTCCACCGGCGCGACTTCGGCATCCCCTCGACGGCCTGTGCCGAGGCCTGCGCCGAGACCGGACACGGCGCCATCCTGTTCGGCGACCTGGCCGACCCGGACAGCGCCATCAGTCGGTTCCTCGCCAGCGAGCCGACCCGCCAGATCCGCGAGGACCTGGCGCTCAATACCGGGGTGCGCTATGCCGGCGTCTGATCCCGGCGGGAGAGTCTGAGCATGAAGCGAATCGTCTATCGCGAATGGCGTCTCGCCCCGGCGCGCTACTGGGGCATCCTCGGCGTGCTCGCCCTGATGGTGGGGGCCGGGCTGCTCGCCTTCGCCTACATGGAGCACGAGGGACACTGGGTCACCGGGATGAACAACGCGGTGGTCTGGGGCACGCCGCACGTGTTCGCGGTGTTCCTCATCATCGCCTCGTCCGGGGCGCTCAACATCGCCTCGATCGGCAGCGTCTTCCGCAAGCCGATCTACAAACCCCTGGGACGGCTCTCGGGGCTGCTGGCGATGGCCCTGCTCGCCGGCGGACTGATGGTGCTGGTGCTCGACCTGGGACGCCCGGAACGCCTGGTGGTCGCGCTCACCACCTACAACTTCAAGTCGATCTTCGCCTGGAACATCTTCCTCTACACCGGCTTCATGGCGATCGTGATCGCCTATCTGTGGAGCATGGCCGACCGCAAGGGCGACCCCTTCATCCGTCCGGTCGGGATCTTCGCGCTGGTCTGGCGTCTGGCGCTGACCACCGGCACCGGCTCCATCTTCGGCTTCCTGGTGGCGCGTCAGGCCTATGACGCGGCGATCCTCGGCCCGATGTTCGTGGCCATGTCCTTCGCCTACGGGCTGGCGCTGTTCGTGCTGGTGTTGATGTTCGGCTTCGCCGAGGACCGGCGTCCGATCGGCGCGCGGATGCTGCGCCGACTGAAGAACCTGCTGGCGGTGTTCGTGCTCGCCGTGCTCTATTTCACCCTGGTCTATCACCTCACCAGCGCCTATGGTGCCAAGGACCAGGGGTTCGAGGGCTGGCTGCTGTTCGGCGGCGGGGTCTACACCTTCCTCTTCTGGGTCGGCTGGATCCTGCTCGGCTCGCTGGTGCCGCTCGGCATCCTCTACCACCCGGTACGCGGCGCCGAGGCACCCTGGGTCGCCGCCGCCTGCGTGCTGGTGATCCTCGGCGGTCTGGCCGCGCTCGCGGTGGTGATCATCGCCAGCCAGGCCTATCCGTTGCAGCTCTTCCCCGGCAAGACCATCCTCGAGTCCGGTTTTCTCGACGGTGTCGGTGGCCAGCCGGCGCCCTATCACCCGACCCTGCCGGAGCTGCTGCTCGGGTTCGGCGGGGTGGGGCTGGCGCTGCTGATCACCGCCGTCGGGGTGCGGGTGCTGCAGTTCCTCCCCGAGTCGCTCGCCGACGAGGTGTTGCCGATCGACGAGGAGACCATCGAGCAGCCGGTCGCCAAGGCCGCCTGACCCACCCGCGTCCGCGTCGCTGCCGAGTCGGCTACGCGGACCTTGATCCGCGATCCCGAATGGCCCACCTCTATCTCTCCGCGCCGCAGAAGTCCTCGGGCAAGACCACGCTCGCCATCGGTCTGTGTCGCGCCTTGCGCGGGCGTGGCCTGGCGGTACAGCCGTTCAAGAAGGGACCCGACTATATCGACCCGCTGTGGCTGAGCCAGGCCGCCGGGCGCCTCTGTCTCAACCTCGACTTCAACACCATGGATCGCGCCGAGATCCTTGCGGCCTTCGGGCGCGAGTGCGCCGGGGCCGATGTGGCGCTGATCGAGGGCAACATGGGGCTGTTCGACGACACCGCGCTCGACGGTGCCAACAGCAACGCCGCGCTCGCCCGGGCGCTCGCCGCGCCGGTGGTGCTGGTGGTCAACTGTCAGGGCATGGGGCGCGGCATCGCGCCCCTGCTGCTCGGCTACCAGACCTTCGACCCCGGGCTGCGGCTCGCCGGGGTGGTGCTCAACCGGGTCGGCTCGGCGCGTCACGCCGCCGGTCTGGTGCGCGCCGTCGAGCACTACACCGACCTGCCGGTGCTCGGGGTGATCGAGCGCGACGCCGCGCTCGCCATCGACGAGCGCCATCTCGGGCTGATGCCGAGCATCGAGACGGCGAGCGCCGAGTCGACCATCGACACCCTGGCGCGCCGGGTCGCCGAGCAGCTCGATCTCGATCAGTTGCTGGCGCTCGCCGAGTCGGCCCCGGTGCCGCCCGCGCCGCCGCCCGAGCCGGCGGTGGCGCCGCACGGCGCCGGGCTGCGTATCGGCATCGCCCGCGATGCGGTGTTCGGGTTCTACTACCCCGACGACCTGCGCGCGCTCGCCCGCGCCGGTGCCGAGCTGGTCCCTTTCAGTCCACTGGTCGATGCCGAGCTGCCGGCGGTCGATGCGCTGTTCATCGGCGGCGGCTTCCCCGAGCTGCGGATGGCCGAGCTGGAGGCCAATCGTACGCTGCGCGCCCAGATCGCCGAGTTCGTCGCCGCAGGCCGACCCGTCTATGCCGAGTGCGGCGGGCTGATGTATCTCTGCGCCGGGCTGCATTGGCGCGGCGAGCGCCGCGCCATGGTCGGCGCGCTCGCCGCCGAGGTGATGATGCACCCGCGCCCGCAGGGGCGGGGGCTGGTGCGGCTGCGCGAGACCGGGGATCATCCCTGGCCCGGTGGCGGGGCGGGTCGCGAGCTGGCCGCGCACGAGTTCCATCACTCGGCGTTGATCGCGCCCGACCCGGGGTGGCGCTATGGCTTCGAGGTGGTGCGCGGCAGCGGCATCGACGGTCGGCACGACGGCGTGGTACAGCAACGGCTGCTCGCCTGCTACAGTCATCTGCGCGACGTCGGCGGCAGCGGCTGGACCGGGCGCTTCCTGCGACAGGTCGCCCGCAGTCTCGGCGGGCCCTAGCCCGTGAGGTGCTGCGGCGCGGTGTCAGGGAACACGACTGAAGACCAAGGGGATGAGATGTTCAGACTCACCACGGCGGCCGCCCGACAGGTGCTCGAGGCGGCCAGACAGGGCGGGACCGAGGGGCTGGCGCTGCGGCTCGCCGCGCACCAAGGGCCCGATGGCGGGATCGACTACCGCATGGGTTTCGACGAGGTCGGCGAGGAGGATATCCGCTTCCAGACCGAGGGGATCGAGGTCTGCATGGCGCCCGAGCACGTGCCGTTGCTCGATGAGGCGACCATGGACTATGTCGAGCTGGAACCGGGCCAGTTCCACTTCATCTTCCTCAACCCCAGGGATCCGCACTATCAGCCACCCGCCGAGGGTTGAGCGCGCGCCGCCTCAGCGCTGCTCGCGGCGACGACCGCGATAGGCGCTGATCCGGCGGACGATGTGCTCGAAGGGCAGTGCCTCGAGGCTGCCGTAGCGTGCGCGTGCCTCGACCAGCAGGGCATGGACGTCACGGATCGCCCGGGTCGAGGCGTCGGGTGCCAGCGCGGTGGCGATGCCGCGCAGCCCGCCGAGCTGCAGCCGCAGGCTCTGGGCGTGTGACAGCCGCTCGCGGGTGCCCGGGGTGGCGAGCGCGAAGCGCGCGCGCTCGCGCAGCAGCAGCCGCAACGCGCGACAGCGCCGCCAGGGCGACTCGGCACCACAGCGCACGCCGCTGCGCTCGCCGATGCAGTAGCGCTCGGCATGACTGCAGTCGTGCGCGTTCAGCAGCGCCAGCGCGAAGGCGCACTCGCGCGCTGCCTCTCGCACCTCGCCGGGCTCCTCGTCCAAGCGTTGTTCACTCCTGCCCGTGGGACGGGTCGGTGAAGCGGTGGATCTGCCGTCGGTCGCGCTTGGTGGGGCGTCCGCGCCGGTCGTGAATCTCGCCGCGCTCGCGCCGTTCGTGCACCAGCGCCTGACGGCGCAGCCGGCTGGCCTCGTCCTCGACATAGAGGGTGGCGGCCTCGGTCGCGCCACGACGTTGACGATCGATCGCCACGACCTCGATCTCCCAGGTCAGGGCGCCCTTGTGGATTTCCAGCCGGTTGCCGGGACGGATGGTGCGTCCGGGCTTGGCGCGCTGGCCCTCGACATGGACCTTGCCGCCGTTGATCGCCTCGACGGCAAGCTGGCGGGTCTTGAAAAAGCGCGCCGCCCACAGCCACTTGTCGAGTCGCAGGCTGTCGAGCGCCCGGGCGTCGCCGGCGCTCATGCCGCGAGCAGCGGGTCGAGGTCGCCGCAGACGTCGAGTTCGGCCATGTCGTCATAGCCGCCGATATGACGCTCGCCGATGAAGATCTGCGGCACCGTGTGGCGACCGCTGCGCTCGATCATCACCGCGCGCTGTGCCGGGTCGTCGTTGATGTCGATCTCCTCGTAGACGACGCCCTTGCGCTCGAGCAGCCGGCGGGCACGGATGCAGTAGGGACAGGTCTGGGTGGTGTAGAGGGTGACTCGGGGCATGGTTTCGCTCTGTCGATGGCTCGGGTAGTAACATGTCGATGAAGGCCGCGGGCGGTTGAAATCGCGCCGGTCCGCCGGAAAGCTTCAAGCAGAAGCAAGGCGCGCGGTCTCCCGCCGTCGTCTCGTCGACTCGTCATCAGGATCATCATGTATCGTAACAACCCGCACCCTGTCCATCTCAAGGATTACCGTCCACCCGAGTTCCTGATCGATACCGTCGATCTGCGTTTCGAACTCGATGCCGACCGGACCCGGGTCGAGGCGCGTCTGGCGCTGCGTCGCAATCCCGCCGCCACCCGCGGCGACGGTGATCTGCGGCTCGACGGCGAGCAGCTCGAACTCGAGTCGGTGGCCCTCGACGATCAGCCGCTGACCCCGGCCGAGTATCGGGTCGAGCCCGAGTCGCTGACCATCCACCGCGTCCCCGACCGCTTTACCCTCACCACCCGGGTGACGATCAGCCCGAGCCAGAACACCGCGCTCGAGGGGCTCTACCAGTCCGGCGACATGCTCTGCACCCAGTGCGAGGCCGAGGGCTTCCGCCGCATCACCTATTTTCTCGATCGCCCGGACGTGATGGCGCGCTTCACCACCACGCTGATCGCCGACACCGAGCGCTATCCGGTGCTGCTCGCCAACGGCAACCCCGCCGAACAACGCACCCTCGACGACGGTCGCCAGCTGGCGCGCTGGGTCGATCCCTTCCCAAAGCCCTGCTATCTGTTCGCGCTCATCGCCGGCGACCTGCGCGCGGTCGAGGACCGCTTCACCACCGCCTCCGGGCGCGAGGTGGCGCTGCGCATCTATGTCGAGCCGCACAACCTCGACAAGTGCGACCACGCAATGCGCTCGCTCAAGCAGTCGATGCGCTGGGACGAGGAGCGCTACGGGCGCGAGTACGACCTCGACATCTTCATGATCGTCGCCGTCAGCCACTTCAACATGGGCGCGATGGAGAACAAGGGGCTCAACGTCTTCAACGACAAGTACGTGCTCGCCCGCCCCGACACCGCCACCGATCAGGACTTCCAGGGTATCGAGGGGGTGATCGCCCACGAGTACTTCCACAACTGGACCGGCAACCGCATCACCTGTCGCGACTGGTTCCAGCTCAGTCTCAAGGAGGGCTTCACCGTCTATCGCGACCAGGAGTTCTCCGCCGACATGGGCTCGCGCGGGGGCAAGCGCATCGCCGACGTGCGTCTGCTGCGCGCTCACCAGTTCGCCGAGGACGCCAGCCCCATGGCTCATCCGGTGCGCCCCGAGTCCTATATCGAGATCAACAACTTCTACACCGTCACCGTCTACGAGAAGGGCGCCGAGCTGGTGCGGATGCAGGCCGCACTGCTCGGTCCCGAGCGTTTCCGTCGCGCCACCGACCTCTATTTCGAGCGCCATGACGGTCAGGCGGTGACCACCGACGACTTCGTGCGCTGCATGGAGGACGCCAGTGGCTGCGATCTCGGTCAGTTCCGTCGCTGGTACAGCCAGGCCGGCACCCCGGAGCTCGAGGTCGAGGGTCATCACGACGCCGGATCGGCGACCTATCGGCTGCGGGTGCGTCAACACACCCCGTCGACCCCGGGGCAGCCGGAGAAGGCGCCGCTGCACCTGCCGCTGGCCCTGGCGCTGCTCGATGCCGAGGGGCGCGAGCTGGCGCTGCGCCTCGACGGCGAGGACGGGGCGGCGCCCGCCGGCACCCGGGTGCTGGAGCTGCGCGAGGCCGAGCAGTGCTTCACCTTCGTCGATGTCCCCGAGCCGCCGGTGCCCTCGCTGCTGCGTGGATTCAGCGCCCCGGTGCGGCTGCGCTTCGACTACAGCGATGCCGAGTTGATGTTCCTGATGGCCCATGACGGCGACGGCTTCAACCGCTGGGATGCGGCCCAGACGCTGATGCAGCGTCTGTTGCTGCGACTGGTGGAGGATCCCGCCGCGGTGATCCCCGAGTCCTTCTTCGCCGCTTTCGCCCAGGCGCTCGACGATCGCACCGGCGATCCGGCGCTGCTCGCCGAGGTGCTGACCCTGCCCGCCGAGTCCTATCTCGGCGATCAGCTGGCGGTGGTCGACGTCGACGGTATCCATCGCGCCCGTTGTACCCTGGAGCGGGCCATCGGCGCGCGGTTGCGCGATCGGTTGCTGGCGGTCCACGCCGCCCATGACGACACCGGCCCCTATCGCCTCACCCCCGAGGCGATCGGTGCGCGGGCGCTGAAGAACCGCGCCCTGGGCTATCTGCTCGCCGCCGGCGACGCCGAGGGGCTGGCGCGCTGCATCGCCCAGTTCGAGGCCGCACGCAACATGACCGACTGCATCAGCGCGCTGCGCCTGCTGGTCGACCATGGCGGCGAGGCCGGGCTGGAGGCGCTGAGCAGTTTCCACACCCGCTGGTCGGGCGAGCCGCTGGTGCTCGACAAGTGGTTCAGCGTCCAGGCCACCAGCCCACGGCCCGATACCCTGGCGCGGGTCGAGCGGCTGATGCGCGACCCCGACTTCTCGCTGCGCAATCCCAATCGTGTGCGCAGCCTGATCGGCGCCTTCTGCAACGCCAACCCGGTGTGCTTCCACGCCGCCGACGGCAGCGGTTATCGCTTCCTCGCCGATCGCGTGCTCGAGCTTGATCCGCTCAACCCCCAGGTCGCCTCGCGGCTGATGCGCGCGCTGGTGCGCTGGCGGCGCTTCGATGCCGCTCGCCAGGCGCTGATGCGCGCCGAGATCGAGCGCGTGCTCGCCGCCGAGGCGCTCTCGCGCGACGTCTACGAGGTCGCGGCCAAGGCGCTCGAGGACTGAGCGCGCCAGGGCCCGCCACCCGCGGCGGGTCCTGTCATCCCCTTGTCAAAGCCGCGCCGACCCACTACCGTGCTCGGCTTCCCATCGATCCACTCAGGAATTCACCATGTCCGATTACCCGCGTTGCCCTCGGTGTGAGAGCGAGAACACCTATTCCGACGGCATGCTCTACATCTGCCCCGATTGCGCCCACGAGTGGTCGATGCATGAGGAGGAGACGGAGGAGCAGGCCGAGGCCGGGGTGCGCGACGCCAACGGCAACCTGCTCGCCGACGGCGATACCGTGGTGGTGATCAAGGACCTCAAGGTCAAGGGCAGCTCCTCGCCGTTGAAGGTCGGTACCAAGATCAAGAACATCCGTCTGGTCGACGGCGACCACGAGGTCGACTGCAAGACCGATCTCGGCAACCTGATGCTCAAGGCCTGCTATCTGCGCAAGGCCTGAGCGCCTCCTCGATCACCGGGGTCGGTCGCCGATGGCGGCGATCGGCCCGCGCGTGTCAGAATGACACCGCTCGGGTAACGGAAACGCCATGCTCGGAATCGTCGATCGCTATGTGCTGCGGGAGGTGACCAAGGTCTTCCTGGCCATCGTGCTGACGCTCGCGCTGATCGTCGCCAGCATGTTGTTGCTGCGCACCTTCGAGGAGGTCAACGTCGGCGCGCTGAGCGTGACCCTGGTGTTCCGCTTCCTTGGTTATCAGCTGGTGCGCGATGCCTCCAGCCTGTTGCCGCCGGCCTTCTTCCTCGCCGCGCTGGTCACCCTCAGCCGCCTGGCGCGCGACAGCGAGCTGATCGCCATGCACGCCTGCGGGCTCGGTCCCTCGCGCACCTATCGCGCGCTGCTGCTGCTCGCCGTCCCGGTCGCCGCGCTCACCGCCTGGTTCGCCCTGGTGCTCCAACCCTGGGCGGCCACCGGCATCCAGGACATCCGCATGCAGCAGAAGGAGCAGGCGGCGCAGATCGCCGGGCTGCAGCCGGGACGCTTCTATGTCGAGGAAGAGGGCGATGTGGTGGTCTATATCGGCGCGATCGACCGCCATCGCTCGCTCGGCGACGTCTTCCTGCTCGATCGGCGCGGTGGCACCAACCGCATGGTGGTCAGCGAAGGCGGGGTGCACCGGCTCGAGGAGGGCAGCGGCGACCATCTGGTCACCCTCACCAGCGGTCATCGCTTCGACGGCAACCCCGGAGAGGCCGCCTTCATGATCGGCGACTTCGATGCCTACGAGATCCGTATCCGCGCCAAGGAGCGCGCCGCGCGCGCGCGCGGCAAGCGCTCGACGGTCCCGACCTCGGAGCTGCGCGTCGCCGCCGACCTGGCCGATCGGGTCGAGTTCGAACACCGTCTGGCCGCGCCGCTGGCGATCTTCACCCTGGCGGTGCTGGCGATCCCGCTGGTGGCGGTCTCGCCGCGTCAGAGTTCGACCGGACGTCTGGCGCTCGCCTTCCTCGCCTATTTCTGCTTCTTCAACCTGCAGCGTCTCGCCGAGGGTTGGCTCGAGGAGGGCATCACCCCGCTATGGCTGAGCAGCCAGTGGTATCAGCTGTTGATCCTCGTCGTCGTCTATCTCGCACTGCTCCCCGACAGCCTGTGGGCGCGCCGGGTGCTCGGACGCTGGCGGCGCGCGGATTAGTCCGCCCAGGGCGATGGAGCTCCTGCCCTGGCAGCCGTTGATCGCGGGTCTGATGCTGGGCGTGGCGATCGCTGCTCCCCCTGGTCCGGTGGGGCTGCTGTGCATGAGCCGTACCCTGGCCCACGGCGCACGCAATGGCTTGGCGACCGGTCTGGGTGCGGCCCTGGCCGATGCCTGCTACGGTGCGCTGGTGGCCCTCGGCGCCACCGCCCTTGCCGAGCTGCTCACCGCTCATGCCGCCGGGCTGCGCCTGACCGGTGGCCTCCTGTTGATACTGCTGGGCATGCGTCAGCTGGTCGATGTCGCAGTCGTGCCGTCGGCGGTTCCAGCGCCCCCGCGGCACGGCTCGGCGTTGCTCTCGGCCCTGGCCCTGACCCTCACCAACCCGATGACCCTCTTCGCCTTCGTCGTCGCCCTGGCCGCCTTCGGTCAGTCGGGGGCGACCATTGCCAGTAGTGGGGCCTGGGCCCTGGTCGTCGGGGTGTTGCTCGGCTCGATGCTGTGGTGGTGCCTGCTGGTCGCGCTGGTGGTGTGGCTCGGGCGTCTGCTGTCGGCGTCTGCCCAGCGCCGTATCCGCCTGCTCTCGGCGCTGGCGCTGATGGCGCTGGGCGGCGCGGTCCTGCTCGGTTGAACCAGGCTCAGGCGAGCAGCAGCGCGGTGTCGGCAACGGTGCCGAGTCGTCCCTCGGCCGCGCCCCAGAGGACGAAGTGCGAGGTGGCGTCGAGCCCGGCTGCGGCGACGTCGGGGTTGGCCGCGAGATAGGCGGCGGTGTCGAACCAGGGGCCGGGGGCGCGGTTCTCGTCGGCGCCGTAGGACCAGTAGTGCTCGACGGCCGAGGCGAAGGTGCCGGCGGCGACGGCGGCGGCGACGTCGGGGTTGTCGGCGAGGTAGTCCTCGCCGTCCCAGAGCGCGTGCGGTGCGCGCCCCTCGGCGATGCCCCATTGCTGGAAGTGGTCCAGGGCGGTGGCGAAGGTGCCGGCGGCGACGGCGGCGGCGACGTCCGGGTTCTCGGCGAGATAGAAGCTCGCGTCGAAGGCGTTGCCGTCGGTGAACTGGCGCGCCGCCGAGAAGGTCTGCACCAGGGTGAGGGCGCCATCGGCGGTGCTGACCAGCAGCTCGACATCGGCGCCGAGGGTATCGGTGCCGGTGGGGCCGAGCAGGGTGGCCGAGCCGTCGTCCGCGCGCGTCAGCGTCAGCTCGGCCATGGTGGCGGCGACCTCGGCGGTGTCGGCGCCAAAGCCGCCAGCAAGCTGGTCGTTGCCGCTGCCGCCGACGAGGATATCGGCGCCGAGTCCGCCGTCGAG
>NZ_RHFI01000011.1:0-125666 GCF_003718685.1 Marichromatium sp. AB31
ATCTCAGGCTGGCGCGCGCGCTCGCCGTCGAGGCCCCGCTGCTGCTCGCCGACGAGCCGATCGCCGCCGCCGACCCGCGTCATCAGCTCCGCATCATGGAGCTGTTGCGCGCACACTGCGCGCGCGGCGCCGGGGTGGTGCTGGTGCTCCACGACCTCACCCTGGCCAGCCGCTTCTGCGATCGCCTGCTGCTGCTCCACCAGGGGCGGGCGCTGGCGCAGGGGCGGCCCGGAGAGGTGCTCGACGCGGCCAATCTGCGCGCGGCCTATGGCATCGAGGTGCTGGGCGGTAGCCACCAGGGCGAGCCCTATCTGATCCCCTGGCGTTGTCTCGACGATCACTGAGCCGCCGACGCGGCGGGAGCTGGACATGCGTATTCATCTGCTGGTGCTGGTCCTGTGCCTGTGGGGCGGGGCGGCGGTCGCGGACGACCGGCTCCGCATCCTCCACATCAACGACCACCACTCCCATCTCGACCCCGAGCCGGGCGCGCTGGATCTCGCCGGACTCGACGACGTCGAGGTCGAGATCGGCGGGCTCGCCCGGGTCGCGGCGCTGATCGCCCGCGCCCGCGCCGCCGACCCCGAGGTGCTGGTGCTGCACGCCGGTGATGCCATCACCGGCACGCCCTATCACAGCCTGTTCGGTGGCGAGGCCGATGCCGCGGCGATGCGTGCGATCTGTTTCGACGCCTTCGCCCTCGGCAACCACGAGTTCGACGGCGGCGATGCCGGACTCGCCCGCTTCCTGCGCGCGCTCAATCCGTCGGCTGGCGCGGGCTGCCGCACCCCGGTGCTGGCGGCCAACGTGGTGCCTGCGCCCGGCACCCCGCTGGCGCCGCGCGGCGAGGCGCCGCTGATCGACTCGCACGTGGTGCTCGATCGCGGTGGCGCGCGGATCGGCATCGTCGGGCTCGACATCGCCGGCAAGACCCGGCGCTCGTCGAGCCCGCTGCCGAGCACCCGTTTCCTCGACGAGCGCGAGACGGCGCAGCGCGAGATCGACGCGCTCACCGCCCAGGGGATCGAGCGCATCGTGCTGCTGACCCACTACCAGTACGCCAACGATCTGGCGCTGGCGCGTGCGCTGCGCGGGGTCGACGTGATCGTCGGCGGTGACTCGCACAGCCTGCTTGGCGACGGCCTCGCGCCCCTCGGGCTGAACCCGGTCGGTCCCTATCCGAGCCGGGTGCATGATCTCGACGGCAATCCGGTGTGCGTGGTCCAGGCCTGGCAGTACGCCGCTCTGGTCGGCGAGCTGGAGGTGGTGTTCGATGCCGCCGGACGGGTGCGCGCGTGCACCGGAACCCCGCGTCTGCTGCTCGGCGACACCTTCAGCCGCGACGGCGCGCCGCTCGACCCCGAGGTCGAGGCGCGGGTGCGGGCGCAGGTCGCGCGCACCCCGGAGCTTGTGCCGATCGCGCCCGACCCCGCGGTGGCTGCGGTGATCGCCCGCTATGCCGATCAGGTGAAGGCGCTCGGCAGCCAGGTGGTCGGCGAGGTGAGCGAGGATCTCTGCTTCGAGCGCATCCCCGGCGAGGGCCAGAGCGCGCGCTGCGACCGACGCGCCACCCAGCTCCACGGCGGCGACATCCAGCAGCTGGTCGCCCAGGCCTATCTGGCGCGTGGTGCGCACGCCGACGTCGCGCTGCTCAATGCCGGGGCGGTGCGTATCGATCTGCCCGCCGGGCCGCTCACCCTGGCCGATGTCTATCGGTTGTTGCCCTTCGGCAACACCCTGGTCGAGCTGGAGTTGAGCGGGCGCGAGCTGCGCGCGCTGCTCGAAGGGGCGCTGGCGAGTTTCCTCGACGGTCCCGGGTCGAATGGCGCCTATCCCTATGCCGCCAACCTGCGCTGGACCCTGGATCTCTCGCGCCCGGCCGGCGAGCGGCTCTCGGCGCTGAGCTTCCGGCGGCGCGGCGAGACCCACTGGCGCCCCCTGGGCGAGGACGACCGACTGAGCCTGATCACCAACAGCTTCCTCGCCGCCGGTCGCGACGGCTACGAGGGTCTTGCCGCCATCGTCGGGCACGACATCGGCACCACCGACGCCCAGGTCTTCATCGAGTATCTGCAGCGTGATCTCGGCGGCGCGGCCCCGGGCGCGGCGCTGCTCGCCGTGCCGCCCCGGGTGAGGCCGCTGCCCTGCGCCGAGTACAGCACCCAGCGGTTGATCGGGCGCGACGGCGACGCGCGTCGTGCGGACCCCGAGGTGCCTGCGGTGTGCGCGAGCGCGGGCTGAGTCGGCTCAGTCGGCGCAGCCGGCGATCGCCAGGGTGAAGGCCTTGCCGGCGGGGTCGCGGTGGATCTGGCGGGGGAGCAGCAGCCGACCGTCGCCAGCGGCGAGCAGCGCCGCGGCCTCGGCGACGCTCGGCGTGGCGACCGCCGTGGCGACCCGCGCCGAACCGCCCGGCACCTCGACGGCGGCCAGTCGCGCGGCCGCGAAGCCCTGCAGCGGCCAGCCGCGCGCGGTGGCGAGTGCGCGCAGCGCGGGCTCGGCGCACTTGTGATCGAGGCTGGCGATGGCGCGCACCTCGATCGCGCCGAGTGGCCCGAGCGCGGCGTCGATGGCAGACTCCAGGCTGGCGCGCGCCACGCCGCGCTGGAAACCCACCCCGATCGTGATCGCCCGTCCGGATTCAGCCATGTCGAACGCCCCCGTCCATCACTGTCCCGCACTCTTCCTCAGCGCCTGCTCCTCGGGGCAGGGCAAGACCACGCTGGTCGCCGCGCTGGCGCGTCATCATCGTCGTCAGGGCCGGCGGGTGCGGGTGTTCAAGATCGGGCCGGACTTCCTCGACCCGATGATCCACGCCCGCGCCAGCGGCGCCGAGGTCGAGCCGCTCGATCTGTGGATGGTCGGCGAGACGGCCTGCAAGGCCAAGCTCCATGCCGCCGCCGGCGCTTCCGACCTGATCCTGGTGGAGGGCGCGATGGGGCTGTTCGACGGCACCCCCTCGGGCGCCGATCTGGCCGAGTGCTTCGGGCTGCCGGTGGCGGCGCTGATCGATGCCCGCGGCATGGGCCAGACCTTCGGCGCGCTGGCGCTGGGGCTGGCGAGCTACCGCCCCGGGCTGCGCTTTGCCGGGGTCGCGGCCAACCAGGTCGCCAGTGCCCGTCACGCCGAGATGATCGCCGCCGGGATGCCCGCAACCGTGCCCTTCCTCGGCGCGCTGCCGCGTCTGGCCGAGGCGGCGCTGCCGAGCCGTCACCTGGGACTGGTGCAGGCCGCCGAGATCGCGGATCTCGAACGTCGTCTCGACGCCGCCGCCGAGCGGATCGCCGACAGCGCCCTGGCGCGCCTGCCCGAACCGGTCGCCTTCCACGCCCCGGCGGCGATCGAGCCGCCGCCCCGGCTGCTCGCCGGGCGCCGGATCGCGGTGGCGCGCGATGCGGCCTTCTCCTTTCTCTATGCCGACAACCTGCGCCTGCTGGAGACGCTGGGCGCCGAGGTCGTCTTCTTCTCGCCGCTGGTCGATGCCGGGGTGGAGGCCGATGCCGTCTACCTGCCCGGTGGCTACCCGGAGCTGCACCTCGACCGGCTCGCTGCCAATCAGGCCATGCACCGGGCGCTGCGCGCCCATGTCGAGGCCGGGAGGCCGCTCTACGCCGAGTGCGGCGGCATGCTCTATCTGCTCGAGCGGCTGGTCGACAAGGCCGGTGACGGCGCTCGGCTCGCCGCGCTGTTGCCGGGCGAGGGGCGGATGCAGCAGCGTCTTGCCGGGCTGGGGATGCAGGCGCTCGGCGGGCTGCGCGGTCACAGCTTCCATCACTCGACGATGCAGGGCGCGCCTGCGCCGGTGGCCTTCGGCACGCGTCAGCGCGACGGCGCCGAGGGCGAGCCCTTCTATCGTCACGGTTCGATCCGCGCGAGCTATCTGCATCTCTATTTCCCCTCCTCGCCACGCGAGGCCGCCGCGCTCTTCCTCCCCGATGCGGGCGACGCGGCGGGCGCGATGGCGCCGTCGCTGACCCGGTCGCGGCCCTCGCGCTTGCTGCGATAGAGCGCGCGATCGACGGCCTCGATCAGGTCGTGCTTGTCGACCGCTCGGGGCTGTCCCTCGGTGCTGATGACGCCGAGGCTGATGGTGAGTCGCAACCGCTCGCCGGGCACCTGGAACTCGTCCCTGGCGATGTCCCGGCGCAACCGTTCGGCGAGCGCCATCGCCTGCGCACGTCCGGTCTCGGGAAGGATGACGAGGAACTCCTCGCCGCCATAGCGCGCGAGCTGGTCGGTCTCGCGGATCGCCTCGCGGCAGCGCCGGGTGAGGATGCGCAGCACCTGGTCGCCGGCCTGGTGGCCATGACGGTCGTTGACCTGCTTGAAGTGGTCGATGTCGAGCAGGATCAGCGATAGCGGGCGTTCATAGCGCGCGGTGCGCGCCAGCTCGGCGTCGAGCAGCTCCTGCATGTAGGCGTGGTTGTGGGCGCCGGTGAGTCCGTCGCAGCGCGAGCGGGCGAGCAGCGCCTTCTGTTCGAGCAGGGCGGCGATGATCGGGCGCAGGGTGATGACGGTGAGCAGGTAGATCGCCGTGGTCGAGGCGAGTATCGCGACCAGGAGCGGCAGGATCTGGCGTTCGATCGGACGCGCGTGCTCGGCATCATCGACGATCAGCAGGATGCGCCAGTCGGGGTAGCGTTCGAGCCTCTGCTGCCTGATGGTGAAACCGTCGGTCGGGGTAGCGGCGTCGAGATGCTGCATCAGTGCGGCGCTCATCCGTGGTGTGATCTTCTGTGTCGAGCAGTAGCTGCTGCGTACCTCGCCGAAGATCAGGGCCAGCCCCACGCCGGGTCGGGTCTGGCGATCGACGGCCTCGTGCAGCCGTTGATCGTGCATCACCAGTAGATCGGTGCCGATGCGTCGGCCCGTCGCGTCGTGCAGTGGTGAGCAGTAGTACAGCCGGTGTCGCGCCTCGTCCGCCGCGAGCAGTTCGATACGGTCGTCCGGGGCGGTCGAACACTTCTGGTCATAGAGCGCCGGCACCGCGACGCCCGCGCTGTAGAGACGGCTGCCGTCGGGGGCGTAGCGGGCCACCGAGACCAAGTCCTCATGGGCGCCGATGGCGTCGGCGAGCTTGGGCCGGCTGAAGGCGACCAGCGCCTCGCGATCGATCTCGTCGCGCAGATAGGCCGCCTGGCGCGCGCGGATGGCGCTGCGGCTGGCGACCTGGCGGGCGATGTTGCGCTGGTCGTCGAAGATACTGTGGATCAGTGCGCTGCTTTCGGTGAGCTGGAAGGTGATGCGCTCGTCGTGGATGTACTCCAGGTGCTTGATCAGCGGGCGCATGCCCAGCAGATAGAAGCTCGCGACCAGAAGGGTCACGGCGAGCCCGACGATGACATAGATGTTATGGATGTTCTGGCGGTGTTGCATCCCGGGCTTCGGCTGTTGCTGATGCCGCTCCGGCGCATGTCGGCCGGACCTGGTTTATTGCTCGGGCTTGATCGCGCTCAACAGGGTCACCGGCATCGCCGTGCGCCAGCCGTCGAAGGCGCCGAGCGGGCTGGCGTGGGCCACCGAGATCCGTGTCAGCTCGCCGCCGATGCGCCCGCGCAGCTCGACCAGGAAGGCCTCGCTCTGCAGGGTGACGGCATTGGCCACCAGCCGTCCGCCGGGTTTGAGCGCCGCCCAGCAGCGCTCGGCGACCCCGGCGCGGGTCAGGCCGCCGCCGATGAAGATCGCATCCGGCGCCGCCAACCCGTCGAGCGCCTCGGGCGCGCGTCCGGCCACCAGCATCAGGTCAGGCACCCCGAGCGCCTCGCGGTTGGCGGCGATCAGCGCCTGACGTTCGGCGTTTGCCTCGATGGCGATGGCGCGCGCCCTCGGCTCGGCGCGCAGCCACTCGATGCCGATCGAGCCGCTGCCGGCGCCGACGTCCCACAGCAGCTCGCCGGGCAGCGGTGCGAGCCGCGCCAGGGTCGCCGCGCGCACGTCGCGCTTGGTGAGCTGGCCGTCGTTGGCGAAGGCCGCGTCGGGCAGCGCGCCGCGGCGTGAATACGACTGCCTGCCGGCGTCGGCACGGCACTCCAGCGCGATCAGGTTGAGCCGGGCGCACTGCTCGATCGACCAGTCGGTAGCGCGTCCCTGCAGGCGACGCTCGACCGGACCACCGAGGTGCTCGAACACCGTCAGCCGACTCTCGCCGTAGCCGCGCGCCGTCAGCTCGGCGGCGAGCGCGGTCGGGGTCTCGCCGTCGGCCGAGAGCACCAGCAGCCGCGCCCCCGGGGCGAGGTGCAGGTTGACCCGGGCGAGCGGACGACCGTGTGCGGGCACCACGGTGATCTCGTGCAGCGCCCAGCCGAGCCGGGCGGCGGCGAGCGAGACCGAGGAGGGCGCCGGCAGCACCCGCAGCGCGGCGGCGCCGAAGCGTGCCGCGAGGCTCGAACCCGCACCGTAGAACATGGGGTCGCCGCTGGCGAGCACGCAGACCGCTCGTCCGCGCAGCGCCTCGAGCTGGGGGTAGGCGTCGCTGAAGGGGCTGGGCCAGGGGCGCAGTTCCTGCTCCGATCGCGACTCGATCAGGCCGAGATGACGCGCGCCGCCGAAGATCACCTCGGCCCCGGCGATCGCCGCGCGCGCCGCCTCGCCGAGCCCGGCGAGTCCGTCCTCGCCGATGCCGACGACGGTCAGCCAGGTCGAGTTGAGAGGGGCGCTGGCTGGGGTCGGGTCGGTCATCGCAGGCTCGGTCGGTCGGGGTGGATTGCAGGGTGGCGCCGGAGTGGCCGCCCGCTGGCGCAGGCATTATAATCAATCTTTTGCTGAACATGCCTCCCTCTTCCCCCAGGCAGACCACCCTCGGCCATGGCTTGTTCGTCGGGATCCACCGCGACCCCGACCCCTCCCGTCTTGCCGCTCGATAGAGATTTGCGATGATCGAATACAACCGCGACGCCCACGACATCTACCGCCAGTCCTTCGCCATCATCCGTGCCGAGGCGAACCTGGCACGCATCCCCGCCGACCTCGAGAAGGTCGCGGTGCGCGTGGTCCATGCGTGTGGCATGCCCGACGTGGTCGAGGACCTGCTGTTCTCCGAGGGCGCCGGGGCCGCCGGGCGCGCCGCGCTCCAGGCCGGTGCGCCCATCCTCTGCGACAGCCGCATGGTCTCCGAGGGCATCACCCGGGCGCGGATGCCCGCCGACAACCCGATCATCTGCACCCTGCAGGATCCGCGCGTGCCGGAGCTGGCACGCGAGCTGGGCAACACCCGCACCGCCGCCGCGCTGGAGCTGTGGCGCCCGCACCTGGAGGGGGCCGTGGTGGTGGTCGGCAACGCCCCGACGGCGCTGTTCCGTCTGTTCGAGATGCTCGATGCGGGCGCGCCGCGCCCGGCGCTGATCCTCGGCTTCCCGGTCGGCTTCATCGGCGCGGCCGAGTCCAAGGAGGCGCTCGCCGCCGACAGTCGCGGCGTGCCCTATATCGCCCTGCGCGGGCGGCGTGGCGGTAGCGCCATGGCGGTGGCGGCGGTCAACGCGCTCGGCAGCGAGCACGAGTGAGCGACATGGGCAAGGGCCGTCTACTCGGCCTGGGCATCGGCCCGGGCGACCCCGAACTGCTCACCCTCAAGGCGCTGCGCCTGTTGCGCGCCGCGCCCGTGGTGGCCTACTACATCGGCAAGGGCAAGCGCGGCAACGCGCTCGCCACCATCGAGCCGCATCTCTGCGAGACCCAGGAGCGCCTCGCGCTGGTCTATCCGGTGACCGGCAAGCGCCCGCCGCCGCCCTACGACTACGAGGGGGTGATGCGCGCTTTCTACGACGAGTCGGCCGCGCGCATCGCCGATCATCTCGACGCCGGGCGTGATGTCGCCGTCGCCTGCGAGGGCGATCCCTTCTTCTACGGTGCCTTCATGTATCTGCACGACCGCCTCGCCGAGCGCTATCCGGTCGAGGTGGTGCCGGGCATCTGCTCGGTGATGGCCAGCGCCTCGGTGCTGCGCACCCCGTTGGTCTATCGCGACCAGTCGCTGCAGGTGATCGCCGCCACCCTCCCGGAGGCGGAGCTGGAGGCGCGGCTCGCCGGGGTCGAGGCCGCGGCGATCATGAAGCTCGGCAGCAACTTCGCCAAGCTGCGCCGGGTGCTCGAACGCCTCGGCATCGCCGAGCGCGCGCGCTATGTCGAGCGCGCCACCATGGACGGCGAGCGTGTGCGGCCCTTCGCCGAGGTCGAGCCCGAGCAGGTGCCGTACTTCTCGATGGTGCTGATTCCCGGCGAACGCTGGCAGGGGGCATGATGGAACGGATCGAACAGGGACCGCTGCTGCTGGCCACCAGCGCGCGTGGACGGGTGACGGCCGGACGTATCGCCGCCGCCTGCGACGAGATCAACCCGCACCCGTGCGCGTTCTCGACCGAGGCCGAGCAGGGCTGCGACGAGGCGCTGCGCGCGAGCTATCGCGCCGGGTTGCCCTGCGTGGTGCTCGGCGAGGTCGGTGCCGTGGCGGTGACCCTGGCGCCGCTGCTCGATGCCCGTGGCGATCACGCCGGTGCGGTGGTGGTGGTCGCCGAGGACGGCTCGGCGGTGGTGCCGCTGCTCGGCGCGGCGCGTGGCGCCGACGCCCTGGCCGAGCGCATCGCCGAGGTGCTCGGGGTGCGCGCGGCGATCACCGCCGTCGAGCCGTCGCGCCCGCGTCCGGGCCGCCTCGCGGTGGTCGGGCTGGGACCGGGCGCGCACGCGCTGATGGCCCCGGCGGCGCGGCTCGAACTCGACCGGGCGCAGGACATCATCGGCTACAACACCTATGTCGAGATGGCCGGTCCCTTCCGCCCCGATCAGGTCATCCACGGCTCGGACAACCGCTGCGAGATGGATCGCGCCCGCGCCGCCTTCGCGCTGGCCGCCGAGGGGCGGCACGTGGTGGTGGTCTCCTCCGGCGATCCCGGCGTCTTCGCCATGGCCACGGCGGTGCTCGAGGCGCTCGACGAGCACGCCGAGCCGGCCTGGCACGCGGTGGAGCTGGCAGTGGTGCCGGGGATCTCGGCGGCGCAGGCCGCCGCCGCGCGCATCGGTGCGCCGCTCGGTCACGACTTCTGCATCCTCTCGCTCTCCGACAACCTCAAGCCGTGGTCGCAGATCGTCCACCGGCTGGAGCTGGCCGCCCGCGCCGATCTGGTGATCGCCTGCTACAACCCGATCTCGCGGGCGCGGCCCTGGCAGCTCGGCGAGGCGCTGACGGTGCTGCGCGGGGTGCGTGACGCCGACACCCCGGTGGTGCTCGGTCGCGACGTCGGTCGTCCCGCCGAGCGGGTGCGGGTGACCACCCTGGGCGCGCTCGACCCGCAAGAGGTCGATATGCGCACCGTGGTGATCGTCGGCTCCTCCCAGACCCGTCACTTCAGTGCCCCCGAGGGGCGTGACTGGGTCTATACCCCGCGCTGGTATCCGCAGCCTGCCGAGCAGGACTGAACCTGCCAACGGCAGACGTCGCCGCTGCGGGCGGCGTCTGCCTCCAAGCGATCGCTTTCAGTGACCGCTCAGCGCTCGGGCGGGTGGTCGAGCTTGCGTTCGAGCCAGGCGAGCGCCTCGTCGACCCGCGCCACCGTGGGGCGTTGCGGGCGCGGCGGGCGGCGGCGCATCACCACCTCGATGCCGCGTTCGCGCGCCGCCGTGAGCTTGGCGGCGGTAGCGGTGCCGCCGCTGTTCTTGCAGACGATGGTGTCGATCCGGTGGGTGTCGAGCAGGTCGCGCTCCTCCTCCAGGCCGAAGGGGCCGCGCGCGAGCAGCAGCTCGGCGTCGGCGAAGGGCGGCATGGGGTCGGGCGCGCTGACCGCGCGGATCAGGAAGTGGATGTCGTCGAGTCCGGCGAAGGGCGCAAGCTCCTGACGACCGAGCGCGAGCAGCACGCGTCGTGCGCCGCGCGCGCGCAACCGGGCGCGCGCGCCCTCCCAATCGTCGGTCTCGAACCACTGGTCGTCGGGCTGCGGCTGCCACGCCGGGCGCTCGATGCGCAGCAGCGGCACCGCGGCGGCGGCACAACCGGCATGGGCGTTCCAGCCCATCGCCGCGGCGAAGGGGTGGGTGGCGTCGATCACCGCATCGGCCTGGACCGTCAGCAGGAAGTCGGCCAGCCCCTCGGCGCCGCCGAAGCCGCCGACCCGGGTCTCGCCGGCGGGCAGCCTGGGGTTGTCGGTGCGTCCGGCCAGCGAGTTGATCAGCCGGATCCCGGTGCGTCCCGCCAGCGCCTCGGCCAGCGCATAGCCCTCGGTGGTGCCACCGAGGATGATCACCGTTGCCCTCATCGTGCCTGTCCGCCCTGCCAGCGCTCCTCGTGGATCAGGCCGTCGAGCGCGGCGCGCTCCAGCCAGCCGGCGCTCTCCAGCTCCGGGCGTTCGTGGAAGAAGCGCACATAGCCGACGCAGAGATAGGCGATCACGTCGATGTCCTCGGGGATGGCGAGGATCTCGCGCAGCCGCTGGTGGTGGATGATGCTCACCCAGCCGACGCCGATGCCCTCGGCGCGCGCGGCGAGCCACAGGTTCTGGATGGCGCAGACGCTGCTGTAGAGATCCATCTCGGGGTTGGCGGTGCGCCCGATCACCACCGGGCCGTGACGGCTGCGGTCGCAGGTGACGCAGATCCCCAGCGGGGCCTCGAGGATGCCCTCGAGCTTGAGGCCGCGATAGGTCTCGCGCGATGCGGGATCGAACTGCTCGGCGGCCTCGGCGTGGGCCTGGGCGAAGGCGGCCTTGATCTCGGCGCGGGTGTCGCGGTCGCGCACCACCACGAAGTCCCAGGGCTGCATGAAACCGACGCTCGGCGCGTGATGGGCGGCGGCGAGCAGACGGCGCAACACCGGCTCCGGGACCGGGTCGGGGAGGAACTCGCGGCGCACGTCGCGCCGCGAGAAGATCGCCTTGTAGACCGCCTCGCGTTCGCTGTCGGTGAATGCCCATTGGTTGTGCGCCAAGGCTCTGTCCTCCTTATCGTGCTGTCGTGGTGGGAGGCCGGATGACGGTTCGATGACCGCACGGCGCGCGGATTATACCCGGGGCGGGGCGCGGGTGCGGCGATGACGCGCGCGATCCCCGCGCGCAAGGGGCATGGGTCAGTTCGGCGGCCGCCAGTCGCCAGCAGCCAGCCGCCAGCCGCCAGCCGCCAGCCGCCAGCCGCCAGCCGCCAGCAGGCGCGCTGATCAGACGGCGGTGCGGACCCGCGCCGGTCGCGACCTACGCCAACCTTACCCCCTCACTCACTTTGCGCGCTTCGCGACTTTGCGGTTCGAGCCAGCCTCCAGCGATCAGCATCCAGCCTCCAGTCGGGGAGACTGGTGTGCATGATCGGCGGTTGACGGGAAAGACAGTATCTTAGCGGTTCAAGCATCCCCGGCCGTGCGCCGAACCTTGCCAGTCATGCGCGCCGGCGCTCCCCGCTGGGGGCTGTCAGCTGGCGGCTGGCGGCTGGAAGCTGCTCCGCGGTTCAAGCATCGCCGGCCGCGCGCCGGACCCGCCGACGCCTCGCTGCGGCTTCGCGCAGCAGGGCGAGGGCGCGGTAGCCGCCGTGGACGAGCTTGCTGTAGGGGATGAGCAGGAAGAAGGCGATCACGGTGGCGAGGTGGAGCGCGAGCAGTATGCCCATCGCGGCGGTGGCACGCCAGCCGAGCAGCGCCAGACCGCTGAGTGCGACGGCGGCGAGCAGTGCGAGCAGCGCGGCGTCGGCGCCACGGCTCGCGCTGGTGCTCGGTGTCGGATCGGCGCGCAGGGTGAGCCAGGCCAGACCGAGGGTGGCGACCGTCATCGCCAGTCCGCCGAGGGTGCCGAGTACCACCGGCAGGCTCCACCAGGGGTAGGGCGCCTGCAGCCCGAGCAGATGGTGGTAGACGGTGGCGATCGTGGTCGCGGCGAGACAGCCGAGCAGCCCGAGCAGCAGGGTGTGGTGCAGCCGACGGCGCCAGTGCGAGGGGCGGTCGTCGAGGTCGTTGCAACCGGGACCGCCGCCGCGCAGGTTGCGCAGGGTGACGAGGTCGGCGAGCGCGCCGCGCCAGTCGCGCCAGCCCGGTAGCGGCTCGCCGGCGCTCGTGCCCTCGCGCCACACCCGGCGCAGCGACACGGCGACGGCCAGCAGCGACCAACCGAGCGGCAGCGCCGCGAGCAGGCTCATCCAGCCCCAGGGGATCACGGCATAGAAGGCACCGGGGCCCTGGTGCGCGGCGAACAGTACCGCATGCGGCACCAGCGTGAGCACCGCGCCGAGTACCAGCACGATGGTCGCCAGCGCCACCAGCAGCGCGCTCGCCGGGCCATCGACCAGCAGCCGCGCCAGCGGGCGCGGCCAGGCGTGGCGCACATAGGCGTGGTGGCGCAGCGCGGTCAGCGCCCGGGGGACGTTGACCGCGAAGGGGTGCGGCGGCGCGTACTGGCAGGCATAGAGACAGTTGCGACAGTGGTGACAGAGGTGGGCGAGGTGTTCGAGGTCGGTGTCGGTCAGCGCCGGGCGCAGCCGCGCCGACTCGAAGACGTCGCAGAAGCCGTTGCAGTAGCCGCAGGCGTTGCAGATGGCGAGCACGCGCCGCGTCTCGGCGCGGGGGTCAGTTGAGGACATGGTTCGCCGCCTCCTCGCCGGCGATGCGCCCGAACACCATGCCGATGGCGAGCGCGAGTCCGGAGACATAGCCGCGCGGGATCAGGTTGGGTTGCATCGCGACCCCGGCGGCGAACAGGTTGGTGGCGACCCCGCCGCGCGTCAGCCGCACCCGGGTGTCGGGGGCGACGGCGAGGCCCTGGTAGCCGAAGGTGATGCCCGGGCGCATCGGGTAGGCGGCGAAGGGCGGGGTGTCGAGCACCCGCGCATGGCCGCTCTTGGGCGGCTCCAGCCCCTCGGTGTGGCCGTCCTCCGCGGTCTCGCCCGGGCGCACGGCGGCGTTGTAGGCGGCGAGGGTGGCAACGAGCGCCGCCGGGTCGAGCCCGAGGCGCACGGCCAATGCCTCCGGGGTCGGGGCCGTGATCGGTGGGTAGAGCGAGGGTGGGGCGCTCTGCCACGCCGGGGTGTCGAGCACCAGATAGGCGACCTGGTCGGGGCAGTCGATCAGCCGTTGGCCCCAGCGGGCGTAGCGGGTCGAGGCGGTGTCGCCGCCCTCGTCGAGAAAGCGTCGGCAGGCGCTGTCGACGACGATCCCGGCGGGCATGCAGCGCACCCGGGTGACGATGCCGCCGTCATCGACCGGCGAGCGCCCGTCGATCGCGACCAAGTGGGCGCGTCCCGGGTCGCCGATCGGCTCGGCGCCCTGTTCGAGCAGGCGCAGCAGCGCTCGGCCCTCGGAGTAGGGGGTGCCGCGATTGAGGATGCCGACGGCGCGCGCCCCCCAGTGCCGGGCGAGCCAGTCGCGGTTGGCGTGGGGGCCGCCGCTGCAGAGGATCAGCGCACCGGGGGCGAGGTGCAGGGTCGCGCCGTGCGGGTCGCGCACGCCGACCCGCCCGACCCGCTCGCCGTCCAGGCCCGGGTCCTCGAGCGCGTACTGGTAGTGGATGGTGACGCCGAGCCGTTCGGCCTCGGCATAGAGCGCGTTGAGCATCGCGGTGCCGCCGCCGAGCAGGAAGGCGGTCTTGCGCGAGGGCGGCAGCACCCCGCCGGCACGCGGCTGCAGCGCCACCCCGCAGCCGCCGAGCCACGCGGGCAGGTCGGCCGAGCGCTCGACCAGCAGCCGGGCGAGCTGCGGGTCGGCCCCGCCTTCGGTCACCCCTTGCAGGTCGGCGAGGAAGGTCGCGGCCGGATAGGGACCGCTCGACAGCGCGTTGGCGGTGTCGTGGGCATAGCGGAAGTTGCGCGCATGACGGGTGTTGCCGCCGCGTCGGGCGCGGGGCGCCCGTTCGAGCAGGGCCACCCGGGCGCCGGCGCGGCGTGCGCTGATCGCCGCGCACAGCGCCGCGGTGCCGCCACCGGCGACGAGGACGTCCGGGGTCGGGTCGGGGGTCATCGCTGCAGGGGACGGGTGGTGGGGCAGGGCCGCCCTAGCGGGCCGGGCGCGGGTGGTTTGACAAGGGGTGACATGGGTTACAAGAATACTCGGCTTTGGCCTTGACCATACGAGAGGACCGCGCCCCATGCAACCGACCCCATCCCTGATCCGCGCACGCGTCGCATCGCGCAGGAGCCGAGCCCATGGGTAAGGTGTGGTTCGTCGGCGCCGGACCGGGCGCGCCCGACCTGATCACGGTGCGCGGTACCCGGCTGCTGGCCGAGGCCGATGCCATCCTCTACACCGGCTCGCTGGTGGCCGAGACCGCGCTGCAGTGGGCCTCGCCGGAGTGCGAGATCGCCGACTCCAAGTCGATGGACCTGGCGCAGGTCACCGAGTGGCTGCTCGATCGCGCCGCGCGGTGCCAGACGGTGGTGCGTCTGCAGACCGGCGACCCGACCCTCTACGGCGTGGTCGCCGAGCTGGCGCGCCCGCTCGACGCCGCCGGGGTCGAGGTCGGCATCGTCCCCGGGGTGTCCTCGGCGATGGCCTCGGCGGCGGCCGCCGGCGAGTGCCTGACCCTGCCCGAGGTCACCCAGACGGTGATCTTCACCCGCGTCTCCGAGCGTACCAAGATGCCCGAGCGCGAGCACTTCGCCGGGCTCGCCGCGCACGGCTGCACCCTCTGCATCTTCCTCTCGATCGAGCGCATCGAGTCGATCGCCCAGACCCTGGAGGAAGCCGGTTGGTCCGCCGATGCGCCGGTGGTGGTGGTGCACAAGGCGACCTGGCCGGGCGAGGAGCTGGTGCTGCGCGGCACCATCGCCGACATCGCCGCGCGCTGTCGCGAGGCCAAGGTCGAGCGTCAGGCGCTGATCCTGGTCAGCCCCGCGCTCGGCGCTCGCCAGCACGCCCCGCGTGCCACCTCCAAGCTCTACGACGCCAGCTTCCCGCGCCGCTTCCGCCCGGCGCGCGAGGATTGACTGTGAACCGCAAAGGCGCAAAGGACGCGAAGCAGAGAAGGGCGTGATGGGCTTCCAGGGGGCAGTCGACAGTGTGGCGGTTCATCCTTCCGATGACTGTCTCGCGATGCACGCGTCCACTGGCGGCTGAGGGCTGATTGCTTACCCGGTGGTAACCAAGGTCATTTCGCGCGTCACTTGATTGCAGGGGGCGCGGTCGGACCATCCTCGGCCATCGCCGCTGTTCATCGGCCTTTTTCGCCAAGCATGCCGCGCCTTATCCGGCCCGTCCGGCTCATCTTTGCGCCCTTCGCGGCTTTGCGGTTCAATCCCGCTGGCCGCCGAAGACCTTTCCTTGCCCCCACGATTCAGCCACTCTCAGGTCCCGCCCATGTTGCTCGAAGAGACCGATCGTTATCAGCTCCATCGTCGGGGCCGCTATCTGTACGCCGCGCTGGCGCGGCCGCACCGGGTGCTCAGTACCTGCCGGATCAACGGCGGGCTGCGCGAGGACCTGAGCCATGTGGCCAACCACCAGGGCTGCGAGGGCGTGGCGCACGATCCGCGCGGGGCCACCGCGGTCGACGAGGGGCCGGGTGGCTATCATGTGCGCGCCTGCGAGGATGCCGGGTTGCCGCCGTCGCGCACCGCGCTGATGGCCACCGCCGCCAACATGCAGTGCGCGGTGCTCGGGCGCGCCGCCGAGGGCGATCTGGCGGTGACCGTGGCCGCCACCGCCGGGGTGCTCGGTAACGCCACCCGTGCCGGGGATCGCGCCGGTTGGGTGGAGTGCGAGGAGGGCTGTCGGGCACGCGGTGCCGCGTCCGAGACCGCGCCACCCGAGCGTGGCGCCGGTACCATCATCACCCTGGTGTTCATCAATCAGCCCTGTACGCCCGCCTGTCTGGTGCGCGCCGCGACCCTGGTGACCGAGGGCAAGAGCGCGGCGGTGCTCGATCTACGTGTGCCCAGCCTGCAATCGAGCGCGCTGGCCACCGGCACCGGCACCGATCAGCTCGCCATCGCCGCGCCGCTGGCGCGCGAGGGCGAATGGGAGCGGCAGTGGGCCGGTGGGCACAACCTGCTCGGCGAGCTGCTCGGGCACGCCACCCATCAGGCGGTGACCCGCTCGCTGCTGTTGCAAAACGGGCTCTGTCCCGAGCTGCGGCGCAACCTCTGCGGCGCGCTCGGACGTCACGGTTGCGACGAGCAGGCGCTGTGCCGCGCCGCCGAGCGCTGGTTGGCGGCGGATCTCGCCGAGGTCTTCGCCCGTAACCTGCAGGCGCTGGTGCACGACCCGCTGAGCGCGGCGGCGGCCTTCGCCCTGGCCGAGGTGCTGGACCTGGCCCGCGACGGGGTGTTGCACGCCGAGGTCGCCCGCGAGGCGGTGCTCAACCAGGCCGCGCAGCTCGGCGCGGCGGTGGCGGTGTGTCCGGATGCCTTCGTGGCGCTGCGCGAGCGTCTGCTCGCCGAACCGGGGCTTGCGCCCGCCGAGCTGGCGGCACTGGCGGTGGTCGAGGGGTTTGCGCGCAAATGGAACTGACCTCTTCCGTCGCGCTGGTCCTCGGCGCCTGTCTGCTCGATGCCCTGCTCGGTGATCCGGTCTATCGTCTCCACCCGGTCCGGCTGATCGGCGCCTGGATCCAGACCTGCGAGCGCGTGCTCTTCGCGCGTGGGCTCGATGGCTATCTCGGGGGCGTGCTGCACTGGCTGCTGGTGGTCGGCGGCGCGCTCGGGGTGTGGTGGGTCGGCCATCTCGGGTTCGCTGCGCTGCACCCGGCGCTCGCCTTCGGCTGGGACCTGTTCATCGCCTACAGCCTGCTCTGTACCCGCGACCTGCTGGGGCAGGGGCTGCGGGTGCTGCGCGCGCTCGATGATCTGCCGGCGGCGCGACGGCACATGGTGATGCTGGTCGGGCGTGACACCGACCGGCTCGATCGTGCCGGGATCGTCCGCGCCACCATCGAGAGCCTGTCGGAGAATCTCACCGACGGCGTGCTCACGCCGCTGTGGGCCTTGTGTCTGTTCGGGGTGCCGGGGCTGGTGGTGGTCAAGGCGATCTCCACGCTCGATTCGATGATCGGTTACAAGAACGATCGCTATCGTCGCTTCGGCTGGGCCGGGGCGCGCTCGGATGATGTGGTGCACTGGCTGCCGGCGCGCCTCTCGGTGCCGCTGATCGCGCTCGCCGCCGCGCTGTTGCGCGGCCATCCCCGGCTGGTGTGGCCGGCGCTGCGCTATCGCACGCTGCTGCCGAGCCCGAACTCGGGCTGGAGCGAGGCGGCTTGCGCCGGGGCGCTGCGGGTGCGGTTGCTCGGTCCGGTGTGGTACGGCGGCGTGCTGATGGGCGAGGCCTACATCGGCGATCCCGACTGGCCCGCCGACCTCGACGGTGCCGACCTGCGCCGCGCGCTGCGGCTGATCCTGGTCGCCGCGCTGCTGGCGCTGGGGTTCGGGGTGATGGTGGTCGCGAGCTGAAGACGAATCAGCCGCCAGCCGCCAGCCGCCAGCGGATTGAACCGCAAAGCCGCAAGGAACGCGAAGGGGAAAGTGACCAGCTATCAGTCGCCAGCCTCCAGTCGGCGTCCTCACTCAGCGACCGTCGCAAACGGCAAGCCGCGTAGGATGGGCAAAGTGCAACGTGCCCATCTTCACAAGCTATCCGCCTCTTCGCCGGGCACGCTGCGCGTTGCCCGGCCTACCGCACTGGAGGCTGATAGCTGGAGGCTGGCGGCTGAAAGCCGGCGGCTCGCCTCCCCCTTACTCCGGCGAGACCAGCTTGAGTCCGACGATGCCGATGACGATCAGGCCGACGAAAAAGAAGCGGGCGAGGGTGGCCGGTTCGGCGAACAGCCAGATGCCGATGGCGAAGGCGCCGACGGCGCCGATGCCGGTCCAGATTGCGTAGGCGGTGCCGATCGGGATGTCGCGCTGGGCGAGCAGCAGCAGTGCGCCACTGGCGACCATGCAGGCGGCCGCGAACAGGATCCAACCCCAGCGCATGCCCTGATCGGTCATCCCGAGCTTGAGTCCGACCGGCCACCCCCATTCGAACATGCCGGCGATGACGAGATAGATCCAGGCCATTTTGGTGTCGCGTCTCCGTGATGCGTGGGTGGTGAAATCAGGCGAGTTGGCTCTGTGCGAGCCGTGAAGTAGGAGCCGCCAGCCGCCAGTGGCCGTCTGCCCTCACGCGGCTCGGCTTTCTTCGCGTCCTTTGGGTCTTTGCGGTTCAATCTCCTGGCGGCTGGCGGCTGGCGGCTGGCGGCTGGCGGCTGGCGGCTGGCGGCTGGCGGCTGAAAGGCTGATCGCTGGAGGCGCTTCTCTCCAGCACGTTCTTGGGTCTCAGCGGCTCAGCCGTTCTGACGCGAGCCGCGCTCGATCTCGATGCCGACGTCGATGCCCACGCCGATGGCGCCGGGTTTGTTGATGCGCAGTCGTACCCAGGGGATGCCGAACTCCTCGCGCAGCACGGCGGCGCAGCGCTCGGCCAGGGTCTCGATCAGCTCGGCGCGGTTGTCGGTGACCTCGCGGCGGATGCGGCGGGCGACGGCGTCGTAGTCGAGGGCGTCGTCGATGTGGTCGGTGGCGGCGGCGCGGGCGGCGTCGGTGGCCAGCTCCAGGTCGAGGATCAGCGGGCGTGGCTGCGCCTTCTCCCAGTCGTGGATGCCGATGACGGTGTCGACGCGCAGGCCGCGGATGAAGACGGTGTCCATGACAGGCTCCGGTGGCGGCGAAAAGCGAGAGAGGATACGCTCCCGCGCCGGTACGCGCGAGGCTTGACCTGTGGCGGCATCCCGGGTCCAATGCGCGCCATGATCATATCCATCCTGCTCATCATCGTCGCTTATCTGCTGGGCTCGCTCTCCAGCGCCATCATCGTCTGCCGTCTGATGGGGCTGCCCGATCCGCGTACCCAGGGCTCGAACAACCCCGGCGCGACCAATGTGTTGCGCTTCGGCGGCAAGAAGGCCGCCGCCATCACCCTGCTCGGCGACAGCCTCAAGGGGCTGGTGCCGATGCTCGCCGGGCACCTGCTCGGACTCGACCCGCTGGCGCTCGCCGGGGTCGGTCTGGCCGCCTTCATCGGCCATCTCTACCCGGTGTTCTTCGGCTTCAAGGGGGGCAAGGGGGTCGCCACCGCGCTCGGCGTGCAGTTCGGCCTCTACTGGCCGATCGGGCTCTGTGTCGCCGCGGTGTGGCTGTTCGTCGCCAAGGTGCTGAAGATCTCCTCGCTCTCGGGGCTGATCTCGATGGCGCTGGCGCCGCTGTTCGTATGGCTGTTCTGGGACGAGAAGCCGCTGATCGGTATGCAGCTGATCATCACCGGGCTGCTGATCTGGCGTCACCGCAGCAACATCCGCAACCTGCTCGAAGGCACCGAGGGACGGATCAGCGCGGGCGACTGAGTCGTTCGCCGCCGCCCAGCTGTCGCGCTCACCACGAACGCGCCGCCTGCCGATGCAGGCGGCGCGTTCGTGCGTTCAGGCGGTGGTGCTGGTCGCGGCCTGTCGTGCGCCCTTGCGCCACTGTCCGGCGCCGAGCACGGCGAACAGCAGTGCGGCGACCAGCAAGGCGCCGCCGAGCAACGGACGATGTGCGATCCAGGCCAGGGCGATGACCAGGCTGCCGGTAGCCAGTGCGAGCAGCGCCGCGACCAGTCCGGTGGCGAAGCCGACCAGGCTGCCGAGCATCGGGATCAGGTCGGCGATGACCTTGAGCGGCGCGAGGATCAGCGCCAGGCCGATCCACAGCGCCACCACGCCGCCCACGCGCAGCCCCCAGGTGAGCAGGGCGTTGGCGCTGTGGGCGTGCTCGAACATGGTGATGGCGTCGATCTGCCCCGGCTCGAGCAGGGCGATGGTGCCGTGCTTGAGTCGCGCGGTGACCAGGGTGTCGCCCTGCTGGCGCCCGATCGCGCTGATCTCGCCATCGGGGTCGACCACCCGGAAGCTGACTCGCAGGTCGCCGACCTCGGGGTTCGCCGGTGTGCCCTTGTAGAAGCCGCTGCCGTCGCTGACGAAGCCCGTCGGTGCCTCCTCGGCGTCGACCGGGAGCGTCCGCGCGCCGCCGATCTGCGAGACGAACGCGGGTGCAAGGCGAAAGGCGCCGAGGGTCACCCGGTCGGCCTGCCACTGCTCGCTGGTGTAGGGCATCGTCGGGTTGTGGTGCCCCTCGGGGTGACGGAAGCCGTTGGAGTCGATCGGTTGGCTCGACCAGGTGCGCTGGTAGCTGTAGGTGGTCCGCGTGGTCTCGCCGCCGCCGAGTTCCTTGACCGTTTCCGATTCGCGCTGCTCGCTCCACTGATACATCTCGACCTGGCGCTCCAGGCGGATCGCCGGGACCTCGATGGCGAAGATGGGGTCGCGCAGCCGTGCATCGGTGTGGGTCGTGCCGCTGAGATGGACGAGTTCGCCATCATTGGCCGGATCGACCGGTGTGGCGGCGATCGCGACCACGGCCTCGGCGCCGGCATCGAGGGTACGGGTGCGATCGATCGCGCGTCCCTCGTTCCACCACAGCAGCGAGCTGGCGACGACCACCAGGATGAGGCCGAAGAGGATGCCGGTGAGCGCGCCGCCGATGCGGCTGAACCAAGAGCGGTGGGTGGTCTCGGTGAAGCTGTCCATCGTGCTCTATATCTCCGTTTCGATGGCAGGGGTGAGCGGTGCGAGCTCTTCCATCGGCCAGCGCGCGCGGGGTTTGAACAGCAGCGGCTCGCTCGCGCCGGCGGCGAGACGCTGCCAGCCGGCATAGGCGATCATGGCGCCGTTGTCGGTGCAGAGTTCGGGGCGGGGGTAGTGCGCCTCACAGCCCTCGGCGGCGAGCGCCTCACCCATGCGTGCGCGCAGCCTGCGGTTGGCGCTGACCCCGCCGGCGAGCACCAGGCGGCGGCGCCCGGTCTCGCGCAGCGCGCGGCGACACTTGATCACCAGGGTGTCGACCACCGCCTCCTCGAAGGCGCGGGCGATGTCAGCGCGGGTCTGTGCGTCGATGCTGCCGCCGCTTTCCGCCTCGGCCTCGCGCAGGGTGTTGAGGGCGAAGGTCTTGAGGCCGCTGAAGCTGAAGTCGAGTCCGGGCCGGTCGGTCATCGGGCGCGGGAAGCGATAGCGCGTCGGATCGCCCTGCTCGGCCTCGCGCGAGAGCGCCGGTCCGCCGGGGTAGGGCAGACCGAGGATCTTGGCGGTCTTGTCGAAGGCCTCGCCGGCGGCGTCGTCGAGCGACTCGCCGAGGATGCGGTAACGTCCCACCCCGGTGACGTCGACGAGCTGGGTGTGTCCGCCCGAGACCAGCAGGGCGACGAAGGGGAAGGCGGGGGCCGAGTCCTCCAGCAGCGGTGCGAGCAGGTGCCCCTCCATGTGGTGCACGCCCACCGCCGGCACGCCGAGCGCCCAGGCGAGGCTGCGCCCGAGCGCGGCGCCGACCAGCAGCGCGCCGATCAGCCCGGGGCCGGCGGTGAAGGCCACGGCGTCGATGTCCTCGCGCGTCAGTCCGGCCTCGTCGAGCACCTCGCGGATCAGCGGCAGCGCCTTGCGGACATGATCGCGCGAGGCCAGCTCGGGCACCACGCCGCCGTACTCGGCGTGGATCGCGATCTGGCTGTAGACCGCGTGGGCGAGCAGACCATGCTCGCCGTCGTACAGGGCGACGCCGGTCTCGTCGCAGGATGTCTCGATACCTAACACACGCATGCCGCAATGGCCCTCGAACACTGGAATCGCAAACGGTTTAGTATACGCGCTCGGGCCCACAGGCCCCGGTCCCCTGGCGAGGTTTCTCGCCGGGGTGTATGTGCTTTCGTCTTTGCAATCGACTCGGGGTTCTCGTAAAATCCCCCTTCTTTGTATTGCCCAATCAACCCACTTGGAGCCATAAAGGACAATCCATGCCCAGCGTTCGCGTCAAAGAAAACGAGCCGTTCGAGGTCGCCATGCGACGTTTCAAGCGTTCCTGCGAGAAGGCAGGGGTGCTTGCTGAGGTCCGCCGTCGCGAGTTCTACGAAAAGCCCACCTCCGAGCGCAAGCGCAAGAAGGCTGCGGCCGTCAAGCGCCACCAGAAGAAGCTGCAGCGCGAGGCACGTCGCTGGGAACGCCCGTACTGAGGTTCCATCCCCGGCGTATCCCTGACCGAGGTCGACGGACCGGCGCCTGTCTCGCCCTGTCGGTTCCGTTGCGCGTCCAGAGCGAAACGATCTCGGCCTGACCCCATCCCTCAGGCTTCCTGAAAGACACATGCTCAAGCAGCAAATCCAAGCGGATATGAAGTCCGCCATGAAGGCGGGCGACAAGGACCGGCTCGCGGTGATCCGGCTGATCATGGCCGCGGTCAAGCAGCGCGAGGTCGACGAGCGCATCGAGCTCGACGACGCCCAGGTGCTGGCGGTGCTCGACAAGATGGTCAAGCAGCGTCGCGACTCGATCGATCAGTACACCCAGGCCGGTCGCGACGACCTGGCCAGCGGCGAGCGCGCCGAGGTCGAGATCATCCAGACCTATCTGCCCGCGCAGCTGACCGAGGCCGAGATCGCCGCCTGTATCGACGAGGCCGTCGAGACCACCGGTGCCGCCGCGATGAGCGACATGGGCAAGGTGATGGGCGTGCTGCGCCCGAAGATCCAGGGGCGTGCTGACATGGGCGCGGTGAGCGCGCTCGTCAAGCAGCGGCTCGGGGGCTGAGTACCGGATCGTCGCGCGCCTCCGGGCGTTGGCATCCGCGCATGGCTGGCAAGATCCCTCCGGAGTTCATCGATGATCTCCTCACGCGCGTCGACATCGTCGATGTCATCGGCGCGCGGGTCCAGCTACGCAAGGCCGGAAAGGAATTCCAGGCGCGTTGTCCCTTCCACGAAGAAAAAAACCCGTCCTTCACCGTCAGTCCGGCCAAGCAGTTCTATCATTGTTTCGGCTGCGGCGCTCACGGTACCGCCATCGGGTTCCTCATGGAGCACGATGGTCTGCCGTTTCGCGAGGCCATCGACGAACTGGCCCGGCTCGCCGGTGTCGAGGTCCCGATCGAGGGCGGGGAGCAGGTGCGCGGGCCGGATCACGGCCCGTTGTTCGCCCTGCTCGACGAGGCCGACGGGTTGTTTCGCCGCCAGCTGCGCGAGCACCCGCAGGCCGCGCGGGCGATCGATTATCTCAAGTCGCGTGGGTTGAGCGGCGAGATCGCCGCCCGTTACGGTATCGGTTTCGCGCCCGGGGGTGGAGATTTCCTGCTCTCGCGTCTGGGGCGTACGCCTGAGCGCTGTCGCCAGCTCGTCGACTGCGGTCTGATCGGCGAGCAGGACGGGCGGCGCTACGATCGCTTTCGCGATCGCATCATCTTCCCGATCCGCGATCGGCGCGGTCGGGTGATCGGGTTCGGGGGGCGGATCCTCGGTGACGGCCGCCCCAAGTATCTGAACTCGCCGGAGACGCCGCTCTTTCACAAGGGCCGCGAACTCTACGGACTGTTCGAGGCCCAGCGCGGTGTCCGGCGCGGGCTCGAGCGGGTGCTGGTGGTCGAGGGCTATCTCGACGTCATCGCCCTGGCGCAACACGGTATCGACTGCGCCGTGGCGACCCTGGGGACCGCGACCACCGCGGACCATCTGCAGCGCCTCTCGCGCACCGCGCCCGAGTTGGTGTTCTGCTTCGATGGCGACCGCGCCGGTCGCGACGCGGCCTGGAAGGCGTTGGAGACCACGCTGCCGCTGGCCAGCGGCAGCCAGACCCAGCGTTTCCTGTTCCTCCCCGAGGGCGAGGATCCGGACACCCTGGTGCGCAAGGAGGGCGCCGAGGGCTTCCTTGCCCGGGTCGAGCAGGCGACGCCGCTGTCGCAGTTCCTGTTCGACCAGCTCACCGCCCAGGTCGACATGACCACCATCGATGGCCGGGCGCGGCTCGCGCCGCTGGCCCGGCCATTGATCGATCGGGTGCCCGCGGGGGTCTTTCGTGACCTGCTCGAGCAGCGCCTGAGCGAGCTGGTCGGGCTGGAGCGGCGCGCGCCCTCGTCGCGACGTCGAACATCGCGGGCGCCGCGTCAGAGCGCGCTGGAGCAGCAGCGCCCGAGCCGTACCGCCTGGGCCATCGCGCTGCTGCTCAATCACCCGTCACTGATGGCGCGGGTGGACGAGCTGCCGACGGACTGGCGACGCGCCTCGAATCAAGGGGTCGGAATCCTCGTGGAGTTGCTTGAAACCATTCGGCAGCACCCAACTCTCACCAAGGCTGCGTTGATCGAGCGCTGGCGTGATCACCCGCACTTCGATTATCTGCAGCGCCTGAGCGTACATCCGTTCCTGCGGCATGTCTCCGAGGAGGGCGCGGGGCCGGAGTTCGACGGGGCGCTGGAGCGGCTCGGTGCCGAGGTCCGCAAGCGCGAATGGTTGCGCAGCCTCGACGACAAGCTGCGTGCACGGGTCGGGCGGGACTCGGATGATCCACGCACTCATCGCGATGACTCATAACTTTGTGATTTTTCGTGCTACAATCGGAAGTTTGCTCAAAAGCCGCCTTCCGCAGCATTAGTCAAGGTATCCCATGGACCAAGAACATCATCAGTCGCAGCTGAAGCAGCTGATCGCCAGGGGCAAGGAACAAGGGTTTCTGACCTATGCCGAGGTCAACGATCACCTGCCTCCCGGTATCGTCGAGGCTGAGCAGATCGAAGATATCGTGCGCATGATCAACGACATGGGGATCATGGTCCATGAAACCGCGCCCGACTCCGATGACCAGACCCTGAGCGATTCTGCGGTCTCCGACGACGAGGCTGCGGAGGCTGCGGCGGCGGCGCTGGCCTCGGTCGACAGCGAGTTCGGTCGCACCACCGATCCGGTGCGGATGTACATGCGCGAGATGGGTTCGGTCGAGCTGCTCACCCGCGAGGGCGAGCTGATCATCGCCAAGCGCATCGAGGACGGCCTCAACCAGGTGCTTGCCGCGCTGTCGGTCTATCCGCGTGCAGTCGAGCGCCTGATCGAGCTGTTCGACCAGGTCGAGCGTGAGGAGAAGCGCCTGACCGATGTCATCTCCGGCTTCAACGACGCCACCGATGACGAGCCGGCCACCCCGGTCCAGCACGGTCAGTCAGCCCAGCAGAAGGACAAGAACAACGCCGCTGCCGACGACGACGCCGATCACGATGGCGACGCCGACGATGACGACGACGACGAAGACGACACCCCGGTCGACACCGGCCCCGATCCTGAGGATGCGGCGCGCCGCGCCAAGCTGCTGCGCGAGCACTTCGCGGTGATGCGCGAGGCGCTGGAGCAGTACGGCCGCGACGACGAGCGTTCGCGCAAGGCGATGGCCGAGACCTCCGAGGTCTTCCTCCAGTTCAAGCTGGTCGCCGCGGTGTTCCAGGAGCTCGCCGAGCTGCTGCGCGGCACCATCGAGCGCATCCGCGCCCAGGAGCGCCAGATCCAGTCGCTCTGCGTGCGTCAGGCAGGCGTGCCGCGCAAGGCCTTCATCGAGGGCTTCAGCGGCAACGAGAGCAGCCCCGAGTGGCTCGACAAGCTGCTCGCCAGCGGCAAGCCCTATGCCGCGCGTCTCGAGCCCCTGGCCGCCGACGTGCGTCGCGCCCAGCGCAAGCTCCAGGACCTCGAGCGCGAGAACTTCCTCACCATCACCGAGGTGAAGGACGTCAACCGCAAGATGTCGATCGGCGAGGCCAAGGCCCGTCGCGCCAAGAAGGAGATGGTCGAGGCCAACCTGCGACTGGTGATCTCGATCGCCAAGAAGTACACCAACCGCGGGCTGCAGTTCCTCGATCTCATCCAGGAAGGCAACATCGGCCTGATGAAGGCGGTCGACAAGTTCGAATACCGTCGCGGCTACAAGTTCTCGACCTACGCCACCTGGTGGATCCGTCAGGCGATCACCCGCTCGATCGCCGACCAGGCGCGCACCATCCGCATCCCGGTGCACATGATCGAGACCATCAACAAGCTCAACCGCATCTCCCGTCAGATGATCCAGGAGATGGGCCGCGAGGCCACCCCCGAGGAGCTGGCCATCCGCATGGACATGCCCGAGGACAAGGTGCGCAAGGTGCTCAAGATCGCCAAGGAGCCGATCTCCATGGAGACCCCGATCGGCGACGACGAGGACTCGCACCTCGGCGACTTTATCGAGGACGCCGGCGTCGTCTCCCCGGTCGACTCGGCCACCTCCGAGGGGCTACGCGAGGCCACCCAGAACATGCTCGCCAGCCTCACCTCGCGCGAGGCCAAGGTGTTGCGCATGCGCTTCGGCATCGACATGAACACCGACCATACCCTCGAGGAGGTCGGCAAGCAGTTCGACGTCACCCGCGAGCGCATCCGCCAGATCGAGGCCAAGGCCCTGCGCAAGCTGCGCCACCCGACCCGCTCGGAACGCCTGCGCAGCTTCCTCGACGCCGACTGATCGGCTATCCTTTCGACCCGCCCATCCGCGGCGGGTCAGACCCCATCGGGCCGTTAGCACAGCGGTTAGTGCAGGGGACTCATAATCCCTTGGTCGTAGGTTCGAATCCTACACGGCCCACCAACTCTGACATCCCCGGATCGACGACGAAGGCAGTCGTCTGAACCCTACACAGCAGTCAGTGACGACTTCGAGACGGCTCGACGTGAAGGTGCCAGGTGCGCGCCGAGACCGACGAGGAGGCCGACAGTGGTCATGGATGCTGTGAGGTGCGTCGATGCCGGGTCGACGACGACCTCGCTTTGCCTGCTCCAGCTCACTGGACGAGACTGCACAGCGTCGCCATGGTCGAGGCCGAGTGCTACCTCGGCGAGCAAATCTGCCGCGAGTTCGGCTACGACATCACCCGCCTCGCGCACGACGCTCGTCAGCGCTGCCAAGCGGTGCACCGACACCGGGGGTGGAGAACCGCCTGCATTGGGTAGTCGATATCATTTTCAGGATGACTGCTGCGTCTGGCCCTATCATGTCCCGCTAAACTTCAACACCTTACGGATGTCGTAGCAGCGCATTCAGCCAGTATTCAGACTCCCGCCCCGGTCGCCGATCGGCCGTTGTCCAGACCTCCACAGTCTCCAGTTCCTCGGTCTCGGACACCAGTGTTGCAAGCCTATCCTCATCGAGATCGGTGAATCGTCGACCGTTGTGCTCATGCTCGCCCGTGCCGTACTTGAACGAGGCATAGAGCACACCGGCAGGTTTGAGCGATCGCGCGAGTCGATACAGGGCGGCAGGCAGCTCGGTCAGCGACACATGCAGCAAACTCGCACAGGCCCAGATGCCGTCGAAGGTTGCAGACCATTCGATCTCCTGGAAGCGGCGAATCTCGACATCGATCCCGCAATGGGCGGTGGCGAGGGTGGCCAGGGTCGGCGAGGCATCGAAAGCGGTCACGGTATAGCCGCGTTCCAGGAAGGCGCGGGTATCACGGCCAGAGCCGCATCCGGCATCGAGCAGTCGCCCGCCCGGCGGGACATGAGCGAGAAAGCGTGCGTAGAGCGGCTCCATGTCGACGTCGTGCGTCGCGGCGAAGAAAGCGCTGGCATGGGTGTTGTAGTAATCAAGAGTCATGCGGGGATTGTGTGCGCGCTACAACTGCGCGTCTAGATGACGCCGCCCCGGAACCGCCATCGGCCTTGCGGCCCCATGTCTCTGGAACTCGCCCGCGATCGCATCGAATACCTCGCCGAATCATGGCCACTCGGGATTTCGAGAGGGTCTTGTGCGTTCGACGGCTTTCTCGCGGCGGCTGCCAAGACCATCGACGAGACCGCCGAGCCGCTCCCCTACGCCATCGGCTGACGATGGATGCCTGTTGGGTCAGTATGCTCGCCCCCTCGTGGGGGAGGTGCCCGACACTGGAACACTTGCCTGAGCACGACATCCCAAGCTGGGCCGAGGTCACCGTCCCCGAGTTGGCCCGCTCGCTTCAATGTCGAGACCTTGACGCTGGCCCTTCTGGATGATGGGATGCTGGGGACATTGCCCCTCGTTTGGGTTTCGCCAACCTGGAAGGTGACCAGCTGGCCATGATGGAAGAGACTTGGCGCTCATCGAGCGCCTGCATCGATGCGCTGCTCAGGTCGATAGGGTACGCCGAAGCATGATCGATCCGATCGGGAACAACTCGCTACCTCCCGCACCCGACCTCGACATCAGCGCGCTCTCGGCATTGTTCCGGCACACCACGAACTCTTACAAGTTCGTTTTCTTCCTCGCGCTTCTGGATCTGCTCAAGCGTCACCGCTTCGACGCTGAACGGCCTTATACATACGATGAACTCACCGTCGAGATGCTGGTGATCGCGTGGTATCCGCACACCTTCTTCAAGCTGTCGTTCGGCGCTCAGGATACGATCGCGCAGAAGCTCGATGGGCTAGAGCTGGACTTGGGTCGCGCCAATCAAAGCGTTGTGGATCACAAGGCACTGCGTGCAGCCTTGGAAGCGGCTTCGCTCAAGGACGCCGGGCGGCTGATGGAGTTCGTCCCCTATCGTCTGCTGGCTCCCTTCCTTGAACCGCACTTGCAGGGCGTCGATCGCGGTGCCTGGATGGTGTTCGAGCGCGCCATGCCCGCGATCACCAATGCCCACTTCGAGACGGCACGTCCACTCTACCGCTTCGATAGCGACGACTATCAGCACTGCTCGGCCATACGCTGGCATCCAGCCTGGGTGGCCTATTTGGAGCGACACTGGTCGATCATCAAGAGCTGGGCGGCGTGGCGCTGGCTGCACTACATGCAGCGGCGCAATCCAACCACGCCGAGTCTGTCGAACAAACTCTTTCCTCCGGCCAAGCGCGAGGCGCTGACCAAGCAGACGAAGTATTGGCGCGGGATCCTGGAGCAGGAGACCGATCCCCCGCTGACCTGCATCTATTCCGGTGAGCCGCTGACTGCCGCGAGCTTCGCCCTCGATCACTATCTGCCGTGGTCGTTCGTGGTTCACGATCAGCTCTGGAACCTGATCCCAACCCCGTCTGCGGTGAACTCGGCCAAATCCAACCGGCTCCCGAGCGTTGACTATCTGCCGGGCTTCGTGTCCTTACAGCATCGCGGTTTGTTGATCGCCCGCCAGTCGCTCGGCGAGGCGCGCTTCGGCAAGGTGGTCGAGGACTATCTGGCCGATTTGCATCTACCGTCGCTGGAAGCGCTGTTGGACTTCGATCAACTCCAGAATGCCTACGCGCGCACTCTCGGTCCTCTACTGACTCTGGCCACCAACCAGGGCTTCATTCCCGACTGGCACTACAGGTCCCTGAGTGTGGACCCCATGACTGCCCCGAGTGTGGTGGCCCTCCCGCACCCGATGCGCCTGGAAGCGGCGACCGATCAGGTCGCCGACAGTCAGGATCTCGGGCACGCGCCCCCGCCCTCAGCGCTTTGCCCATCCTGATCGACGAAACCATCCCGACCGAAGCGCTCATCAACATCGTTCCCGGATTGCACGATCTGTTCGTTCATCACTTCGGGTTTTCAGTGCTCTGAGGCTTCCCCCGCCCCCCATCGCCTCCGGCTTGGCTTCCCCCCCCACTGCCACCATCCCTGTAGCTACGGTTGCATCACGCCGTTGACCGAGGGTCGCTGCGTGTCGTGTGCCTGGGCCGAGCGGGGATCGTCATGGAGGTCAAGCGGGGGATTATGAGCGAAGACAGCAACGAAGCGGATCGTCTGGCCGCGCTCGCGCGCTACGGTCTGCTCGATACGCCGCCCGAGGAAGGGTTCGATCGGTTGACGCGGGTCGCGGCCTTTCTGTTCTCGGCGCCGATCGCGCTGATCTCGCTGGTGGATCGGGATCGACAGTGGTTCAAGTCGGCCTGCGGGCTGGCCGGGCGCGAGACCCCGCGCGAATGGGCCTTCTGCGCGCACGCCATCCGGGGCACGGAGGTGATGGTGGTGCCCGATGCTACGCGCGACCCGCGCTTTTGCGACAACCCGCTGGTGACTGGGCCGCCGCACATCCGTTTCTACGCCGGGGCGCCCTTGCTCACCGCCGACGGCTTCGCGCTCGGCACCCTGTGCGTGATCGACGCCACGCCCCGCCCGGGGATGTCCGGCGGGCATCAGTTGATCCTGCGCGACCTCGCGCGCCTGACCATGGATCTGCTGGAATTGCGTCAGGTGCGTGGCGGGATCCATTGATATCGCCCGGATGAATCTGGGACGAGCATGACAGAGGGGCAGGGGGCGATGCCTGATCGAGCTGACAGCGCGTTCACGGTCGCCGGTGGTCGTGCCGGTGGTCGTGTCTTGCTGCCGAGGGCAGTCGGTGTCGGTGAGGTCTTCGCCCTGCGTGGTTATCTGATCGCCAGCCTGGCGATCATCGCGCTGTTGCTGAGCGCCAGCTTTCTCGTCCTCTCCGAGGGTTTGCGCGAACTCGAGGGGGCGAGCCGGGTGGTCAATCTCTCGGGGCGACAGCGGATGCTGGTGACCCGGGTGGATGCCCTGATGACCCGGCTGCCGCTGACCGAGGAGCCGGGGCAGGTGAAACGCCTGCACGATGAACTCGCGGCCAATCTGGCCCAGCTCGAACGGGTGCATCACGCGTTGATCGACGGCTCCGCCGAGTTGCGGCTGGCGCGCGCGGAGAGTCACGCGGTGGAGGCCATCTATCACGAGCTGCCCTATCGGCTCGATGACGCCATGGTGCGTTATCTTGCCCGGGTGCGCGAGTCGCTGGCATCCGGTCTCGGCGAGCGTGGCGGCACAGGGGGCGTGCTCCCGGAGCTGTGGGCGTTGCGCAATGAGGTGGTGCTCGGGCTCGAGGCGCTCACCAAGCAGTTCGAGCAAGAGGTGACTGATGGCGTCCGCGCGGTCCGTTGGTTCGGCGTGGCACTGTTTCTCTCGCTGCTGCTGTGTCTGATCGGGATCTGGCATTTCAGCTTCCGCCCGATGGCGCGCCGGATCATGCGCGAGCGCGAGCTGCTGCGCGGTATCACCGAGCACGTCGCCGAGGGCATCATCACCGTCGATGCCGAGGGTCGGGTGCGTTCGGCGAACCCGGCCGCGGCGCAGATCTTCGGGCGCACGGCGAGCGCCATGGTCGATCACGATGTCCAGACGCTGATCCCCGGCCTGGCCCTGGACGATGTCGATCTCTCGTGCGAGATGCGGGGGCGTCGGGACGACGGCAGCGAGATCCCGCTCGAGGTCTCGCGCAGCGCCATGCACGCGGCCGGTCTGCGGCTGTCGATCTGCGTGGTGCGGGATGTCTCGGTGCGCCATGATGCCGCGCAGGCGTTGCGCATGGAGCGCGCGCGGCTGCAGACCTTCGTCCGTCATACCCCGGCGGCGGTGGCGATGTTCGATCGCGAGATGCGTTATCTGCTGTGCAGCGAGCGCTGGCGCATCGATTACGGGCTCGGTGATCGGGCGTTGCTCGGCCACTGCCATTACGACATCTTCCCCGAGATCCCGGAGCGCTGGCGCGCCATCCATCAGCGTTGTCTGAAGGGGCAGATCGAGCGTTGCGAGGAGGACCCATTCACCCGGGCCGACGGTACGGTCGATTGGGTGCGCTGGGAGATCCACCCCTGGTTCGACGGCGAGTCGGTCGGCGGGATCATCATGTTCACCGAGGTCATCACCCCGCGCAAGCTGGCCGAGGCCGCGCTCAATCTGCGCGACCGCGCGATCGAGGCGGCCAGTTGCGGCATCCTCATCACCGATGCGCGCCGCGCCGACAACCCGCTGGTCTATGTCAATCCCGAGTTCGAGCGCATCACCGGCTATCGCGCCAGCGAGGTCGTCGGTCATAACTGCCGACTGTTGCAGGCCGGCGACTCGGATCAGCCCGGTGTGGAGACGCTCCGGGAGGCGCTCGGCGGGCGGCAGCCGGTCACGGTGTTGCTGCGTAACTATCGCAAGGACGGCAGCCTGTTCTGGAACCAGATCTCGCTCGCACCGGTCTTTGACAACGACGGCGAGTTGGTCCATTTCGTCGGTATCCTCACCGACGTCACCGAGCGCATCCGTGCCGAGGAGGCGTTGCGCGAGAGTCGCGAACGCTATCGCTCACTCTATAACGACACCCCGGTGATGCTCAGCTCGATCGATGCCGAGGGTCGGTTGGTGGCGGTCAGCGATTACTGGTTGCGCAAGCTCGGTTATACCCGCGAGGCGGTCATCGGTCGTCCGGTGGTCGAGTTCCTCACCGCGGCGTCACGCCACTTCTACACCCAGCAGGCATTGCCGATGCTGGTGCGTCAGGGCAGTTGCGAGGGGGTAGCCTATACCCTCGTGCGTCGCGACGGCACGCCGCTGGAGATCGAGCTCTCGGCGATCGCCGAGGTCGACGCCGAGGGGCGGCTGGTGCGCGCCCTGGCGGTGATGAACGATGTCACCGACAAGAAACGCACCGAGGACGAGTTGCGTCAGGTGCAGAAGCTCGAGGCGATCGGTCAGCTCACCGGTGGCATCGCGCACGACTTCAACAACCTGCTGGCAGTGGTGATGGGCAATCTGCAACTGGTCGAGCGCCGGGTACGCGATAACGACCGGGTTCGCACCAACGTGCGCAACGCCCTGGAGGCGACGGCCAGGGGCGCCGAGCTGACCCGGCAGTTGCTCGCCTTCGCTCGTCGTCAGCCGCTTGCGCCCCGGCTCACCAACGTCAATACGCTGGTCTCGGGGATGACCGACCTGCTGCGGCGCACCCTCAGCTCGCAGATCGAGGTGGAGCTGCGGCTGTGCGAGCGGATCGCGCCGGTGATGGTCGACCCCGTGCAGCTCGAATCGGCCCTGCTCAACCTGGCGATCAATGCCCGCGATGCCATGCCCGAGGGCGGACGCTTGCTGATCGAGACCGACAACATCGAACTCGACGCGCGTTATGCCGCCACCCATCCCCAGCTCAATGCCGGCGAGTTCGTGATGATCGGCATGACCGACACCGGTGCCGGTATCCCCCGCGAGATCCAGGGACGCATCTTCGAACCCTTCTTCACCACCAAGCCCGCCGGTCAGGGCACCGGACTCGGGTTGAGCATGCTCTATGGCTTCGTGCGCCAGTCGATGGGCGATCTCCAAGTCTACAGCGAGCCCGGACAGGGGGCGACCTTCCGCATCTATCTGCCACAGGCCAGCGACGACGATCAGGAGAGTGGGGCCTGGCGCGCCGGTGGTGCCCGGCGGGCGCTCGTCCGTCATGGCCGGGGTGAGCTGATCCTGCTGGTCGAGGACGATCGCCGGGTGCGCGAGACCCATACCGCGCTGTTGGCGGAGCTCGGCTATCGGGTGATGAGCGCCGAGGATGGCGAGCAAGGCTTGGCGTTACTGCGTGCTAACCCAGAGATCGCGCTGCTGTTCTCCGACGTCGTCATGCCCGGCGGTCTCTCCGGTCCCGAGCTGGCCGAGCAGGCGTGCGCCCTGCGTCCGACGTTGCCGGTGCTGCTGACCTCGGGGCATCCTCGCGACCATCTGGCCGGCACGCTCGGCGCGCACCCCTTCATCTCCAAGCCGTTCTCGGAGCGCAAGCTCGCCGAGGTGCTGAGCACGCTGCTCGACCCGGAGGGCGGCGCCATTGTCGAATCGGTCAATTCAGCGAAGGATGATGCTTGATGAGGCATAGCGAGCGACTTCTCGTCGTCGATGACACCCCCGGGGTGTGTGATCTCATTCGCGACGTCGCCGAGGACCTGGGCTACGAGGTTCAGGTGGTGATGTCTCGCGATGACTTCGAGACGGTGTTCACGGCGATCGATCCGACCCTGATCACCCTCGATCTGCAGTTCCCCGGTGGCGACGGGGTGGAGATCCTGCGTTATCTCGCCGACCAGGGCTGCGCGGCGCCGATCGTCGTCATCAGCGGCTTCGACACCCGCGTGGTCAGCTCGGCGATGCGCATCGGCCAGACCCACGGGCTGCGGATGCTCGGCTCGCTCAGGAAGCCGTTCTCCATCCAGGATCTCGAAAACCTGATCGCGCCGATCGGCGTGCGTACATTCAAGCCCGGCGCGGCGGATCTGCGCGAAGCGCTCGATCAAGGCGACATCCTGCCTTTCTTCCAGCCCAAGGCCTGTCTGGTGCACCCCGGTGGCCCGGCCATCTGTGAGGCCGAGGCGCTGGCGCGCTGGCAGCATCCGCAGCATGGTCTGATCGAGCCGGCGCAGTTCATCCCGCTGGCCGAATCGACCGGGATGATCCTGCCGCTGACCTGGACCATGGTCGAGCAGAGCGCCCGCCAACTGGTGCAGTGGCGGGCTGAGGGGCTGCACCTGTCGGTCGCGGTCAATATCGCCCCGGCGGTGATCCAGGACCTCGACTATCCCGACCGCCTCGCGGCCTTGGTGGAGCGCGCCGGCGCCTCGCCCGAATGGTTCACCCTGGAGGTCACCGAGTCCGGGGCGATGCGCGACTCGGAGCGCGCCATGGACATCCTCACGCGGTTGCGGCTCAAGGGCTTCAATCTCTCCTGCGACGACTTCGGCACCGGTTACTCGTCGCTGGTGCAGCTCTATCGCATGCCCTTCTGCGAACTCAAGATCGATCGCTCCTTCGTGGTCGACTGCATCGACCAGCCAGAGGCGCGGGTGATCATCCGTGCCAGCATCGAACTCGGCCACAACCTCGGCCTGACCGTCTGCGCCGAGGGCGTGGAGACGCAGGATGTGTTCGATTATCTCCATGCCCAGGGCTGCGACTCCATCCAGGGCTATCACGTCGGCTACCCGGTGCCGGCGACCGACCTGCCCGAGCTGGTCCGCGAGGCCTCGCGCCGACTGCTCGAGATCGAGTCTTGAGTGGGACGGTGGACAGCGGGCATCGGGTCGCTTACCTTGAGTCCCTCGGACCCTTGGCGCAGCCCCCGGAGAGCCACGCGTGCACGTCAACTTTTCGGTTGCCGGAATTTTTGCGAACCACCCTTGCAGGTGCTTGTTTGGAAAGCCTTTCTGGCAACTGGCAGTCCGAACCAGAGACCCGATCTAAAGGGGATTAAGACGTCAGCACCGGGTAAGCCCGGCCGCCCTCGGCCGTGTCCGAACCAGAGACCCGATCTAAAGGGGATTAAGACTCCTTGTACCGATCCCATGCTAGCCGCTTGGCGAAGTCCGAACCAGAGACCCGATCTAAAGGGGATTAAGACCCCGCAGGGCCTGCGCGATCGATCCGTCTGGCCGTCCGAACCAGAGACCCGATCTAAAGGGGATTAAGACCGGCCGCGCACTCGAGGCACGCGCTCAGGTTGCGTCCGAACCAGAGACCCGATCTAAAGGGGATTAAGACACTCTCTCATGGCACCGTGCACAGTGCCGGGGTTGTGTCCGAACCAGAGACCCGATCTAAAGGGGATTAAGACCTGTTGCGCTTTTCATTGCGATCTCCTGGTTGTCGGTCCGAACCAGAGACCCGATCTAAAGGGGATTAAGACCTTTTCGACGCGCGCCATCAGGCGCGCCCGCGCTGTCCGAACCAGAGACCCGATCTAAAGGGGATTAAGACCTCGGCGCGAGCGCGCCGCATGAGCGGGATGAATCGTCCGAACCAGAGACCCGATCTAAAGGGGATTAAGACTTCTTGGCTTCCTTGGCCCCCTCGAAGGGGGCCGTCCGAACCAGAGACCCGATCTAAAGGGGATTAAGACGATTTCGCCCGGGGCCAAGGTTGCCGGAACTGCCGTCCGAACCAGAGACCCGATCTAAAGGGGATTAAGACGAGCTCCATGGAGTAGGCGCTCTCAAGGGCTCCGTCCGAACCAGAGACCCGATCTAAAGGGGATTAAGACGTTTGCCATGGTCATAGTCTCCGGTTGGCTGGTGTCCGAACCAGAGACCCGATCTAAAGGGGATTAAGACAGGGTCACCGCCCCAATGCGGACCTCGACCCGATGTCCGAACAGAGACCCGATCTAAAGGGGATTAAGACAGCGGGTCGTGCTCTTCGAGCTGCATGACGACCTCGGTCCGAACCAGAGACCTGATCTAAAGGGGGTTAGGACACGACCTGCTCGCGCAGCGCGCGTTGCTCGGTGGTCCAAACCAGAGGTCAGAGATGGCAGGTCTATCCGTGAACACTCCCTGCTTGTGCGCCGCCCCTGGGCGGTTTTTTTCTGTCTGGACGTGATCGAAAGGGGCCGGGAGACGGGTCCGTCTGACTGTCGGCGAGGGTGGGATGGTCAGTCGCTGGCAGGGAAAGCAATGCGCTGACTCAGCTCCTCGACCAGCCGGTCCAGCGCCATCGCGCGTGATCCCTTGACGAGGATGCAGGTCGCTGGATCGGTGTCGGCGAGGATCCGTGCCGCCAGTGCCGGCGGTTGACTGCAATGATGCTCGACCTGGGCTGGTGGTGTGGGTGCGGCGGTGGCGGCGAAGCCGGGGCCGATGAGGATGCAGCGCTCGGCGCTGGCGGCGGCGAGGGCGGCGATCTCGCGATGGGCGGTGGGCGCGTGCGCGCCCAGCTCGTGCATGTCGCCGAGCACGGCGAGGCGTGGGGCGGGGCAGGTGCGCAGCAGCGCGAGCGCGGCGCGCATCGAGTCGGGGTTGGCGTTGTAGCTGTCGTCGATCAGGGTCGGCCGGTCGGGGGTTGCGGCGAACAGGACCCGGCTGCGCCCGGGTAGCGGCTGGGCGGTGTCGAGCGCGACGCGGATGCGGGGCTCGGCGATCCCCAAGCGCCGTGCGACGGCGACCGCCGCCGCGGCATTGAGCTGGTTGTGGACACCGGGCAGCGCCGCTGCGACCAGCCCCGCTTCGGGGGCGAAGCGCGCGATCTGGTTGCGACAGGCCGGTGGCTCGATCGCCAGCCAGGGGGGCGCCGGGAGCAGCGCCAGGGCGTCCGGGGCGAGCTGGTCGAGCAGCGCGAACTCCTCGCGCGCGACGCCGGCCAGATCACCGAGGAAGGCCAGATGTTCCTCGCCGATGCTGGTGATCACCGCGAGATCGGGCTGGACGAGTGCGCCGAGCGCGGCGATCTCGCCGGGGTGGTTGGTGCCGATCTCGCAGGCGACGAAGTCGTCTCCGGGGCGTGCCGCGAGCAGGGTCAGCGGCACCCCGATGTGGTTGTTGAAGCTGCGCGGGCTCTGGGTGCCGGTCAGGCCACCGGCGCTCAGCAGCTGGTGGATCAGGTGTCGGGTGGTGCTCTTGCCGTTCGAGCCGGAGACGCTGATCACCCGGCAACCGGCGGCGCGCAGACGCGCGCGCTGGGCCATGGCCAGTCGGTGCAGCGCTCCGAGGGTGGAGTCGACCGCGAGCAGCGCCAGTCCCAGCGGCGGGTCGGGCGGGGCGCGCTCGACGATGGCGAGCGCGGCCCCCGCGCCGGCGGCCTGGGCAAGAAAGTCGTGGCCGTCGTGTCGTACCCCGTCGATGGCGACGAACACCTCGCCTGGGCGCAGTCGCCGTCCGTCGATGCCGAACCCGGCGAGCGGTCGCGCGGCGGGCATCGGGCCGAGCCAGTGTCCCGCGACCACCCCGGCGAGATCCGCCGGGGTCCAGTGCGCCGCGCTGGGCGTGCTCAGTGCGACTCGACCGTGCACCAGTCCCCGTCCTCCGTCCGTCGGGCGCAGTCGCCGCTCGACTCGATGCGGAACAGGTGCAGCCAGCCGTGCTCGACCAGCTCGCGCACCAGGTCGTGGCGCGCGATCACCGCGTCGATCTCGCTCTGCGGCGCCTCGATGAACACGCTCAGCCGGATCGGCTCGTGGATCCAGCGTCGGCCGTCGTGCAACGACTGCAGCGGCAGCCCCACCCGTAGGTCGCCGCCGTTGCCCTCGATCACGCCGATGGCGCCGCCGACGACGTTGTGCAGCACCTTGTTGCCACTGCCGAAACGGCGGTTGTCGACGCAGGAGGCGTAGTACTGGAGGTTGATCCAGCTGGCGACCACCATCGGCGCGGTCATGATCAGCTCCAGGGTCGCGAAGCCGTGATCGGCGCGCCAGTCGTAGTCGTGGAGGAAGGCGCGGCCACCGAGGTCGAGACCCTGGGTGCGCGTGCGTGGCGCGGCGACGAAGCAGGCGTTGCCGGCCAGCCCCCACTCCGGGCGCACCTGCGACCAGTCGCGGGCGCGGTGCTCGACCCGTCTGGTCAGCGCCCGACCCTCGCGTCCACCGAGTCCGAGCAGCGTGGCGCGTTGCAGCCGGGTCAGCTCGCCGGCCTGATCGAGCCGACTGCCGAGTTCGGCCAGTTCCTCGGCATAGTCGGCGGGGAGTCGCTGGTGGTCGAACAGCCGGATGCGGTCGGTGGTGGTGTCGTGGAGCGCGGGCAGGAACCAGGTGTCCTGCGGGATCGCGATACCGCGCTCGGCGAGTCCCGCGCGGACCTCCGGGGTGTTGAGCAGCGCCGCCACCACGCGGGCGTTGGTCTCGCCGCTCTGGCCGCCGCAGGCGCCGCAGTCGAGCCCGGTGGCATGGGGGTTGTTGACGCTGCTGCTGCCGTGTCCGACCAGCAGCACCAGTCGGGCGAAGCTGGTGGTCAGCGACATGCCGCGGAGGATGCCTTCGGCGAGTGCGACACGCTCGGCCTCGGGGATGCCGAGTGCGTGATCGGCATGAGGGTGGCCACAGGGTGCGAGGCTGGGGGCGAGGCGCGCGGCCTGCTCGGGGTCGAGCCTGGGATCGTCCGGGGCCGGCACCGGGCGGCTCCAGCCGAGGCTGTCACCGATGAGCTTGGGCGCGTAGAGCCAGAAGCCGGCGGCCTCGACGAAGGAGAAGCACGAGGCCGCGCCCATCTTGAAGGTCTTCCACGCCTTGCCGATGCCGAGCCGTCGGTGCTGGGCGGCCAGCGCCTCGGCTTGCTCCTCGGGTTCGGCCTCGTGCAGCTCGGAGCAGACCCGGTAGCGCGGCGCGAGCAGCACCGGGAGCTGCGGGCGTGCTCGATCGGCGCCGAACGGCTGGTGGGCGATGGGGGCGCCGAAGAAACCGGCGAAGCCGAGGGTCTGGACCCGGGGGCAGACGGTTTCCAGCGCGCGGCGGATCACCTCGGAGCGCACGTCGATGCAGAAGGCGGCCTGGAGCGGCGGGCGGGTGGCGGGCGTGCTGTGGCGGTGTGCGCGCAGTCGCGCGATCAGACCGCGTTGATAGGCCAGCTCCTGGGCGCACAACAGCACCCGGTCGATGGCGTCCTCGGGGTCGGGCGCGTCGGGGTCGCCGGCGCGTCGTTCGAGGTCGGCGCAGAGCGCGTGCCAGCGGGCGGCGAGACCGGGGCTGGCCTTGTGCTCGTAGACCAGGACCTCCCAGGCCAGACGGATGGCGAGCAGCGCCTCGATGTGGTCGTCGCTGCCGCCCTCGAGTTCGGCCTCCCAGCGCAGCAGCCGGGTCCAGGCCGCCCAGCCGCCGACATCGAGCAGCGCGGCGTGGAGATAGTCGGCCCAGGCCGCCTGGGGGATGCCGAGCCGTCCCAGGGCCGCGCCGATACAGGCGCGCGGCGCCTCGGGCAGGGCGCGCACCCGGGCGCGGATGCCGCTCTGGCCCATCATGTCGGCGCTGTAGTCGAGCGCGGCGAAGGCGCGCCAGGCGTCGTAGAGCCGCATCCCCGACCAGGGGTGCTGCCAGGTCGCCTGGCCCATGTCGAAATAGGCTGCGCAGTGATGGCTGATGCGGTCGATCACGAATTCCGACCAGTCGTCGGCGTCGAGTTCGTCGACCAGCGCGGTGATCAACGGCACCCCGGTGCGTGGCGCGCGCTCCCGGGTGAGCGCTGCGCGCAGTTGCTCGGGGGTGAGCGTGCTGGCGCAGCGTGCGGCGGCCTCGACGAGGTCCTGCTCGCCGATCTCGCCGCGCTCGAGCCGCTCGCGGAAATAGCCGCGCGGCATGTACATCCGCACCCCGGCGATGCGTCGCAGCAGATCCCCGGCGTGGTCGAAGTCGAGCGCGCGCAGCCCGTGGAAGGGGTTGACCGCGACGAAGCGGTCGAGCGGCCAGAGCGGGGCGATGCGCGCGCAGGCCGTCTCGATCGCTTCGATCAGGTCGTGCTCGCCGGGACCGGGTGTCTCGGCATCGAGTGGCAGTTGGCCGGCCATGCGTGGCTCCGGGGTGTGCAGGTCATTGGGCTTCATCTGAGATCCCTCCATCAGGCCGTGACGGTCGCCGGACGCGGCGGCCACAGTCGGGTGATCAGTCGAGTCACCAGGATGTCGACATAGAGTCCGTTGTAGAGATGGATCTGGATCGCCTGGCGCAGCGGTCCGTGCAGTCGGGTGAACAGATGCTGGAGCAGCAGCAGGCCGACGAAGACGGCGACGATCGCCAGCGCGGTGAGGGTGCCGAGCCGCGCGGCGGCGACAGGCAGTGCCATCACGTCGTCATTGATCGCTAGCTCGAACAGTCGGTGCAGCCCGAAGTAGCCGACGCAGACCAGGGCGCCGATCAGGGTCGCGCGCGGCAGCAGCGCCGCCTCGGCGCCGAGGCGCAGCGCCTGCAGCAGCAGTTGGGCGACGGCGACGGTGACGATCGCCCCGGCGACGAGCAGCGCCGGTTGGTGGCCTGGATCGATGCCGAAGGCCAGCGCGGCGAGCAGCGCCATCAGCAGCGCCCCCTGGAAGGCGACCAGCCACTGCCAGGGCGCGAGCGGAGCCTGGGCGAGCTGCGGCGTGGGGGCGCGGAAGCCGTCGACGCTGCTGCCCGAGGCGAGGAAGGCGTGCGCCTTGTAGAGCGAGTGGGCGACCAGGTGGAGCAGCGCCAGGCTGTAGAGCCCGAGCCCGGCCTCGAGCAGCATGAAACCCATCTGCGCCGAGGTCGACCAGGCCAGCGAGACCTTGATGCTGGTCTGGGTGAGCATCACCAGCGAGGCCACCACCAGGGTGACGAGCCCGATCAGCGCGAGGGCATCGAGCGCCGCCCCCGAGAAGGACATGATCGGGCTCATGCGGATCACCAGGAAGGCACCGGCATTGACGATCCCGGCGTGGAGCAGCGCCGAGACCGGGGTCGGCGCCTCCATCACCTGCAACAACCAGCCGTGGAAGGGGAACTGGGCGCACTTGAGCACCGCGCTCAGCACCACCAGCCAGGCCGCCCACTGCAAGGGCGCCGACAGCGGTCCGAGATGCCCGGCCATGGCCGCGTGCAGCCCGGCGAACTCCAGGGTGTGCAGCTCGGCGCCGATCAGCACCACCGCGATCAACAGGCTGACATCACCGATACGGCTGAAGACGAACTTCTTGTGCGCGGCGAGCTGCGCGCCGGGACGCTCCGGGTAGAACAGCAGCAGGCGGTGCAGGCTCAGGCTGGTGGCGATCCAGGCGAGCGCGAACAGCAGCAGGTTGCCGGCGACGATCAGGGTGAGGATTGCCGCCAGGGTCAGCAGCAACCATTGGTGGAAACGCCCCTCGTCGGGGTCGCCGGCCATGTAGTTGCGCGCATAGCGGGTGACCACGGCGCCGACCAGCGACACCAGACAGAGCATGATCGCGGTCACCCCGTCGAGATAGACCCCGAGCCCGAGGCCGCCGAACAGCGGTACCGGCAGCGAGAGCAGGGTGACCGACTGCGCCGGGCCGAAGCCGTGCCCGATGAGCGCGACCAGCGCCAGCGCGAAGGCCGTCCAGGCCGCCAGCCCGGAGAGCCGGGCCATCCCGGGCCCGGCCTCCCGCGCGCGCAGGCCGGGAAGCGCCCCGGCGGTCCAGAGCACGGTGGGCGCGAGCAGGGCGGCGAGGGTGGAGAGCGTGAGCGTCATACCGAATCCTCCCGACTGAGCAATCCATGGGCGATGTACTCAGGGTAGGTCGGTCATCCCTCCTTAAAAAATCGATCTTTTAGCTGATTTGTATCGATTTATTTCGATGAGTCAGCGTTTGCGCTGAGCGATCGACAGGGAAGTGAACCGCAATGACGCGAAGGGTGGGCAACGATCGTAGGGTGGGCAAAGCGCAGCGTGCCCACCGTGCGCCAGCCGCCGGGGGATCGAACCGCGATGACGCGAAGGACGCGAAGGGATTTCGCAAGGTGGACAAAGGCACCGTTGTTCCAGGATGGCGTCCCGCGCCCCGCCGCCAGCTTGTAGTTTGGGTTGCCGTCGGCAACCCAACACCGGCGCCGTTGCCCGATGATGGCGCGCCGATGCCGGGTGACACGTCCACGGGCGTTCCCAGCTCGTCGACTGAGCGGTGCGCGGACGGGACGTCAAGCCCGGGTTGATCGCAATCTCTTCGGATCGAATCCCCCCAACCCCCTTTGACCAAAGGGGGCTTTCAAGCCCTTTGCGTCCTTCGCGTTATCGCGGTTCGATCTTCTGGCGGCTGGCGGCTGGCGGCTGGCGGCTGGCGGCTGGCGGCTGGCGGCTGGCGGCTGGTGGGCACGCTGCGCTTTGCCCACCCTACAAAAAGCCTTCGCGTCCTTCGCGTCATCGCGGTTCAATCTTCTGGCGACCGATCTTGCATCGGTCGCGATCTGCGTCTAACGTCCACGGTTTGCGGCGCGCCCGGTGGTTGGCGGTCGAGGATGCAGGATTCGAGCAGGAGCTGGGCGTTCGGTGGATGGGTTGATCGTCGACCTCGAGGTGGTTCCCGCAGGCGACGAGGCGCCTGCCCGGATCTTCAAGATCGGTGCGCTGCGCCAGGGGTCCGGCGAGACGCTGGAGCTCGACACCGACGGCTGTCTCGATGCCGCGCTGCGGCGCCTCGATGCCCTGGCCGAAGGGGCCGACTGCGTGCTCGGTCACAATGTCCTCGACCACGACCTGCCGCTGTTGCGTGCCGCCGCCCCCGATCTGAGGCTGTTGCGCCTGCCGGTGATCGATACCCTCAGGCTCTCGCCGCTGGCCTTCCCCCAGGACCCCTATCACCAGTTGGTCAAGGACTACAAGGCCGTTGCGGCGAGCCGTAACTCGCCGCTGGCCGACTGTCGCGCGACCGCGGCCCTGTTCGACGCCGAGACCGAGGCCCTCGCCGCGCTGGGCGCGCGCCGTCCCGTGTTGCTCGACTGCTATCAGACCCTGCTCACCGAGCGCGCCGACGGCGGGCTCGGCGCCTGGTTCGCCGGCCTGACCGGGCACGCGCCACACGCGGCGGACTGGTTGGTCGGGGCGCTGCGCGGGTTGCTCGTCGACGAGACGACAGAAGCGGGTGTCCGGGTCTGTCCCGCCGCGCTGGAGACACTGCTCGCCGGGTTGGTCATCGACACCGAGCGGCGCTGGTCGCTGGCCTATGCGCTGTCCTGGCTGCTGGCGGGTGCGGGCGAGGCGGTGCTTGCGCCCTGGGTGCGCCATCAGTTCCCCGTCACCGCCGAGCTGATCGCGCGGCTGCGCGACACCCCCTGTGGCGATCCCGCCTGCGCCTATTGCGCGCAGGTCCACGACCCGAGGACTCAGCTCCGGCGCTATTTCGGTTTCGAGGATTTCCGCCGCGAGCCCGAGGGCGGCAGCCTGCAACACGATCTGGTGCTCGGTGGCATGCGCGGCGAGTCGCTGCTGGCGGTGTTGCCCACCGGTGGCGGCAAGTCGCTCTGCTACCAGCTCCCGGCGCTCAACCGCTATCAGCGCAACGGCGCGCTGACGGTGATCGTCTCGCCGTTGCAGTCGTTGATGAAGGATCAGGTCGACGGGCTGCTGGCGCACAACCTGCACTGCGCGGCGACGCTCAACGGCTTGCTGACCCTGCCCGAGCGTGCCGACGTGCTCGATCGCATCCGGCGCGGCGCGGTCGGACTCCTGCTGGTCTCGCCCGAGCAGTTCCGCAACCGCGCCTTCCGCGCCGCCATCGCCCAGCGCGAGGTCGGTGCCTGGATCTTCGACGAGGCGCACTGTCTGTCGAAGTGGGGCAACGACTTCCGGCCCGACTATCTCTATGTCGCGCGTTTCATCCGCCGCTTCGGCGGCGACGATGCGCCGGTGGCGCCGATCGGTTGTTTCACCGCCACCGCCAAGCCCGATGTGCTGGAGGACATCCGCGCCCATTTCACCGAGGTGCTGGGGATCGGCTTCCGCGACCTGATCGGCACGCCCCGACGCGCCAATCTCGACTACGGGGTGCTGCCGGTGGGCGCCGCCGAGAAGCCGGTGCGCATCCATCAGCTGCTCACCGAGACCTTTCCCGAATCCGACTCACCCGGCGGCGCCGTGGTGTTCGCCGCCAGTCGGCGCCATGCCGAGGAACTGGCCGAGTTCCTCAGCGGGCAGGATTGGGACTGTCGGCACTTCCACGCCGGGCTGGCGCCGAACGCCAAGAAGGACATTCAGGACGCCTTCAAGCGCGGCGCGCTGCGGGTGATCGTCGCCACCAACGCCTTCGGCATGGGGGTCGACAAGCCCGATGTGCGGCTGGTGGTGCACGCCGACATCCCCGGCTCGCTGGAGAACTATCTGCAGGAGGCCGGACGTGCCGGGCGCGACCAGCAACCGGCGCGCTGCGTGCTGCTCTACGATCCGCAGGACATCGAGACCCAGTTCGGGCTCGCTGCCCGCACCCAGCTGAGTCTGCGCGACATCCAGCAGATCCTCCGTGCGCTGCGCCAGATCCACGGGCGGCGTGGCGATGCCGCCGAACTGGTGGTCAGCAGCGGCGAGATCCTCCAGCACGCCGCGCTCGATGCCGGGTTCGACGCCGATGCCGATCACGCCGAGATAAAGGTGGTGACCGCGCTCGCCTGGCTGGAGCGCGCCGCGCTGCTCGAGCGCGATGTCAACGAGACCCGCCTCTTCCCCGCGCGGCTGCACGAGCCGGATCGCGCGCGCGCCGCCGCCCGTCTCGACCGGGCGGGATTGCCGCGCCGCCAGCGCGCGATCTTCGACACCGTGCTCGACTGTCTCTACGCCGCCGCGGCCGATGCGCGGATCGACACCGACGCCCTGGCGCGGGCGACCGGGACCAGCGGTGAGGAGGTGACCGGGGTGCTGCGCCAGCTCGAACAGCTCGGGCTGGTGGACAACGACACCCAGCTCACGCTGTATCTGCGTCATGGCGTCAGTGGTGCGGCGAAGGGGCGCCTGGAGCGCTGTCTCGCGCTCGAACAGGCGCTGTTCGCGCTGTTGCCGGAGCTTGCCCCGGATGCCGACCAGGGCGAGTGGCAGGACCTCAATCTGCCCCGGCTCACCGCGCGACTGCGCGAGGAGACCGGGCAGCACGGGCTCAGCCCGCCACGGGTGCTGCGGCTGTTGCGCGGGCTCGCGCAGGATCGCGATGGCGACAGTCGCCAGCCCGGCGCCTTCGAGCTGGATGCCTTCAGCCGCGACCATCTCCGATTGCGGTTGCGCGGGCGCTGGGGCTGGACGCGGATTCACGCCTTCGGCGAGCGCCGGCGCGCGCTCGCGGCGACCTTGTTGCGTTTCCTCATCGCGCGGGTCCCCGAGGGGGTCCGGCGCAAGGACGTCTTGGTCAGCACCACCTTCGGTGAGCTGCTCGGCTGCATCGAGGGCGATGCGGTGCTTGCTGCCACCCTGTGCCCGGAGCAGCGCCGCGCGGCCATCGAACACGTGTTGCTCTATCTCCATCAGCAAGAGGTGCTGGCGCTCAATCACGGCATGACGGTGATGCGTCGGGCGATGACCATCGAACTCGCATCCGAGCGCACCGATGGCTACCAGCGCAAGGACTACGATCGGCTCGATGCCCATTACCGCGAGCGCCGCTTCCAGATCCATGCCATGCGCGAGTATGCCGAGCGCGCCCTCGACAGCGGCATGGAGGCGGCGCGGACGCTGCTGGCCGACTATTTCAGCCAGTCCCGCCAGGCCTTCCAGCGTCGCTACTTCGCCGGCAAGGCCGAGGTGTTGAAGTTGGCCACCAGCGAGGCGTCGTGGCAGGCGATCGTCGAGCCGCTCAACGCGATCCAGCGCGGTATCGTCACCGCCCACGACGATCGCAACCGGCTGGTGCTCGCCGGGCCGGGCTCGGGCAAGACCCGGGTGGTGGTGCACCGCATTGCCTATCTGCTGCGGGTGTTGCGGGTGCCGGCGGCGAGCGTCATCGCGCTCACCTTCAACCGTCACGCCGCCAACGAGATCCGCCGGCGTCTGTTCGACCTGGTCGGGCGCGATGCCTGGGGGCTGACGGTGCTGACCTATCACGCCATGGCGATGCGCCTGACCGGCACCAGCTTCGAGCGGCGCGACAGCGTCGACGAGGCCTGCCTGGGCGAGGTGCTCGACCGCGCCGCGGCGTTGCTCGAGGGCGCGGTCGAGGTCGACGGCGAGGACGATCTGCGCGAGCAGCTGCTGCGCGGTTATCGCTACATCCTGGTCGACGAATACCAGGACATCGACGACCGTCAGTACCGTCTGGTCAGTGCGCTGGCGCGGCGGCGCGCCGAGGGCGAGCAGGACGCCGGGCTGTGCATCCTCGCCGTCGGCGACGACGACCAGAACATCTATGCCTGGCGTGGTGGCAACAACCGCCACATCGAGCGCTATCGCGAGGAGTACGACGCCGAGATCGCCTATCTGGTGGAGAACTATCGCTCCAGCGGCGCCATCGTCGCCGCCGCCAACCGGCTGATCGCGACCAATCCCGACAGGCTCAAGGAGGCGCACCCGGTGCGGGTCGATGCCGCGCGCGAACAGGCGCCGTCGGGCGGGCGCTGGGCGGGGCTCGACCCCGTGGCGGCGGGGCGGGTGTGTTGTCTGCGTCTGCCCGAGCACGACCGCGCCAGCGGTAACCAGCAGGCCCAGGCCGCGCTCGGCGAGCTGCGCCGGCTGCTCGCGCTCGAGGGCGAGGGCGAGTGGCAGGGCTGTGCGGTGCTGGCGCGCAGCCATCGCCATCTGCGCCCGCTGCAGGCCTGGTGCGAGCGCGCCGGGGTGCCCTATCACCTCGCTGCCGAACAGGGGCGGGCGCTGCCGCTGACCCGCGAGCGCGGCTTCCTGCGGGTGATCGACGCGCTGCGCGCTTTGCCTCGCGAGCAGGTGCTCGATGCCGCCGCAGTACGGGCGCGGATCGCGACGCTGGTGCTCGATCCGCGCTGGCGGCGCTTCTTTGCCGAGGCGTTGGTGGCGCTGGCCGGCGAGCTCGGCGATTGCCAGCTCGCACCGGCGACGCTGATCGACTGGCTCTACGATCATGCCCGCGAGATCCGCCAGCAACCGCGCCCCGGGCTCTTCCTCGGCACGGTGCACGCGGCCAAGGGGTTGGAGTTCCGCCATCTGGTGCTGCTCGACGGTGATTGGCGCGCGGCGCCCGAGGCGATCGATGAGATGCGCCGACTCTATTACGTCGGCATGACCCGTGCCCGCGAGACCCTGACGCTGTGCGCCATCGGCGCGGGGAACCCCTGTCTCGATGCGCTCGGCGAGGGGGTGTTCGAGCGCCAGGTGCGGCTCGCGCACGCCCCCGAGCTGGAGGTGTGTTATCAGCCGCTGGGGTTGCAGGAGATCGACCTTGGCTATCCGGGGCGCCAGCCCGCAACGGCACCGATCCATGCCGCGATCGCCGCGATCGCGCCGGGCGAGCGGTTGTTCCTCGATTCCGAGGGAGAGCGGTATCTGCTGCGCCGCGCCGACGGTCAGGTGGTCGGGCGGACCGCGCGCGCCTTCCGGCTGGGGCTGGTCGATCCGGTCTGCGAGGTCGTCGCCATCATCCGTCGCGAGGCCGAGGACAGCGAGCCGCAATTTCGCGGCAAGCTGCGTTGCACGCGCTGGGAGGTGGTGGTGCCGCGGCTGATCGGTCGGCCGCGGAGGCGGGTGGCGGCGCTGGCGGCGGGTTGATCGCGCGGGGCAGCAGGGGCGGCGTACCGCGCCGGTCGGTGTCTCAGGGTTGCGGCGTCATGCCCATGCCGCCGGGGGATTGAACCGCGATGACGCGAAGAACGCGAAGGGTTTGAAAGTGTTGGGTTGCCGTTGGCAACCCAACCTACTTTGATAGATGGAAGCTGATTCGAACCGTCATGACACGCGGGCCTGAAAGCCCCCTTTGGTCAAAAAGGGGGGGATTCGATCCGAAGGGATTCCGAACAACCCCGCCTCGACGACCTGTCTCTCAGATCACGTCTTCGCCAGCACGCGGTGGGCACGCTGCGCTTTGCCCACCCTACGAACCTCCTTCGTGTCCTTCGCGCCATTGCGGTTCAATCCCCCGGCGGCTGGCGGCTGGCGGCTGGCGGCTGGCGGCGCTGACCTATCCGTTGCGGGTGATACGGATGCTGAAGTCGATGCGCTCGCCGCGTCGTGCCGAGGCGCGGGGCTGGAAGGGGCGGATCAGCCAGACGGTCGGGGCGGTGGCGGTGAGGGTGGCGGTGCGGCCCTCGAACTCGCCGCGGAAGACCGCGGTGCCGCTGCCGTCGGCGGCGTCGTGGACGTTGAAATAGACGTTGCTGCTCGCGCTCTCCAGGGTGATCTCCAGACGCTCGCCGGGTGCGCTGCGGATGGCGTAGGCGGGACTGGCATAGCCGTCGATGCGGCCTTCGAGGCGTAGTGGCTCGGCGCCGCCGGTCTGGACCTCGACCAGGGTCTCGTCGGGACCGAGCAGGCGGGGGATGGCGGTGTCGGTGAGGTCATCCTCGGTGGTGGGCATGCCGGTGCAGGCGACGAGGAGCGCGAGCAGTGGCAGGGTGGCGAGATGGCGGATCGGGCGCATACAGGTGCTCCTGGTGATCGGTTAACAGGGCTTGATGTTGACGCCCTGGCGATCTCGATCAAGTGGTCTGTTCACCCAGGCTGTACCGTCACGAGGTGCCGAGCGGCTCGGTGCTTGCCGGTCTGGTCGTGGCGCCGTCGGATTGTGTGACGGTGGATCAACCCAGGCGTGGCGGGGGCAGGGTGCCGACCAGGCGGAAGCGGCGATAGTCGGTGAGGATCTCGGCGTGATCGAAGGCGAGACGCTCGGGGAGTTCGTCGGGATTGAACAGCTCCACCCCCTTGGCATCATCACGGGCCTCGGGTTCGCCGCTGGCGGTGGCGATATAGACCGCGCTGGCGGTATGAGCGCGCGGGTCGCGCAGTGGCGACGAGTAGACGCCGAGCAGTGCGTGCAGCTCGACCTGCAGCGCGGTCTCCTCCAGCGCCTCGCGGACCGCGGCGCGCTCGACCCGCTCGCCGGGATCGACGAAGCCACCGGGGATGGCCCAGCCGTGGGGCGGGTTGCGCCGCTCGATCAACACGATCGGACGCTCGGGTCGGTCGACCAGCTCGATGATGACGTCGACGGTGAGTAGCGGGGTGACGGGTGCGGGCATCGTTGACCTTCCTGGGTTGGGGCTATGCGCGACGCAGCCGACCGATGGCCTCGACCACGCTGAGTACCAGGGCGCCGGCGAGGATGCCGATCAGGGCGTTGATCAGCAGCGGTACCAGGGTTGCGAGCGGGGCGCCGAGCACGGGCAGCCCGGCGAGGACCTCGGCGAGATGGTGGAGCGGTTCGCCGATGATCGGCAGGCCATGGACGAGGATGCCGCCGCCGACCAGGAATATGGCGATGGTGCCGACGATCGACAGCCCCTTCATCAGCCGTGGCGCGGCGCGCAGGATGGCCTCGCCGAGTCGGCGTCGCGCGCTGGCGAGTGCCCCCTCGCCGCCGCTGCGACTGAGATAGAGCCCGGCGTCGTCGAGCTTGACGATGGCCGCGACCAGGCCGTAGACCCCGATGGTCATCAGCAGCGCGATGCCGGCGAGGACCAGCACCTGGGTGAGGAAGCCGGCCTGCTCGACGGTGCCCAGGGTGATGACGATGATCTCGGCCGAGAGGATGAAGTCGGTGCGGATGGCGCCGGCGATGCGTGTGCGCTCGACGGCGGCGAGATCGGTCGCGGGGTCGGCGAGGGCCTGTTCGAGTTCGGCCTCGTGCGTCTCGCCCTTGGGGTTGCCGTGGAGACGGTGAGCGACCTTCTCGAAGCCCTCGTAGCAGAGAAACAGCCCGCCGAGCATCAGCAGCGGCATGATCGCCCAGGGGGCGAGTGCGCTGATCAGCAACGCGGCCGGGACCAGGATCAGCTTGTTGCGCAGCGAGCCCTTGAACACCGCCCAGACCACCGGCAGCTCACGCTCGGCGCGCAGCCCGTGGACCTGTTCGGCGTTGACCGCGAGGTCGTCGCCGAGGACGCTCGCGGTCTTGCGCGCCGCGACCTTGGTCAGCAGCGAGACGTCGTCGAGCACGCTGGCGATGTCGTCGAGCAGGGCGAGCAGGCTGGTGGCCATGGTGACGGGTCTCCCGGTGGCGAACGGCCAAAGTGGCTATTTGACATGCGTCATTCGCTTGTGTCGAGAGAGCAGCGAAAATCCAATGTTAATCTGATAAAAGTTCTTGATAGAGATCACTACCACCATGTCGTCTGTCCTTCCCCCCCGTCTGCTGCGCCCGCTCTCCCTGCCGCTGCGCCTGATGCCGACGACCTTTCACAGCCGCGCGCTGGCGCGCATCCTCAATCAGGTGATGAAGGAGGCGATCGCCGATGGCGAGCTCGACTTCCTCGAGGGGCGTCAGGTCGCCATCGAGATCGCCGACATGGGCGTGCGCTATCGCCTCGGCTTCGAGAATGGCCGCATCCAAGGCTACGGCGAGCAGCGCCCGGCCGATGCCAGCATCGCCGGCGACACCCGCGAGTTCATGATGCTGGCGGCGCGTCAGGAGGACGCCGACACCCTGTTCTTCCAGCGTCGGCTGCGGATGTCGGGCAGCACCGAGCTCGGTCTGTATCTGAAGAACTTCCTCGACGCCTTCGAGCCGCCGGAGCGCTGGCAGCCGCTGACCCGTGCGATCGATCGCATGGCCGGGGTGCGCTTCCCCGGTCACTGAGCCGATGCCGCTTCGGCGCAGATGAAAACGCCCCGTCAGGCCAAGCCTGACGGGGCGTTTTCGTTGCGATGCCGTCCTGGCGCCGTCCCTGGCGCGTCCTCTCAGTGGTTGGGCACGATCAGCACCGGGATCGGGCTGTTGTGCAACACCTTGCGAGCGGTCGAGCCGATCGCACCCAGGCCCATCTGTGCATGGGTGCGGGTGCCGAGCACGATCAGATCGGCCTCGCGCGCCTTGGCCACCCGCAGGATCTCCTCCGAGGGCAGGCCGCTGGCCACTTCCAGCGCCTCGACGATCTCCGACTCGGCGTTGCACGAGCCGGGGACCTCGGCGCAGTACTTGGCCAGGCGCTTGTGGAGGGTGGCGAGCACCTCCTTGAGCACCTCCTGCTCGTGCTGCTTGCGGTTCATGTCGGGCAGATAGGCGCCGACCACCGTCTGGCCGGTGCTGCCCATCGGCTCGACCACGTGCAGCATGGTGATCCGCGCGCCGGTGCTCTTGGCCAGTGCCACGGCGTTGTGGAAGACCGGACGGGTGTGGGTGCCGAAGTCCGATGCGTAGAGGATGTGCTGATAGGTCGGCATCTGGTTCGTCATCATTTATAACCCTGCAATTGGTCGATGTATTCCGGCAGGAACAGCGAGATCTGCGGGATATAGGTGATCAACATCAGGAAGCCAAGGAGCAGCAGCATCCACGGCAGCACCGCCTTGATGACCCAGCCGATGCTCTCGCCGGTGATGCCGGCGGTGACGAACAGGTTGAGCCCGACCGGCGGCGTGAGCATGCCGATCTCCATGTTGACGACCATGATGATACCGAAGTGGATCGGGTCGATACCGAGCTGCATGGCGATCGGGAAGAGGATCGGCGCCATGATCAGCAGGATCGCCGAGGGCTCCATGAAGTTGCCGGCGATCAGCAGCAGGATGTTGACCACGATGAGGAACATCCACGGCTCGAGGCCCCACGCGACGATCGACTCGGCGATCTGGTGCGGGATGCGCTCGGTGGTCAGCACATGGGCGAACAGCATCGCGTTGGCGATGATGAACAGCAGCATGATCGAGACCTTGGCCGCATCCAGCACCACCTTGCGCACCTCGGGGTGGGCGAAGCTGGTGGCCAGCGCCGTGGGTACCTGCCAGGTGTTGCGCCCGAGCATGCGGAAGAAGCCCTCGCCTTGGTAGCGCCAGGGCACGGTCTTGAGCGGACCCATGTCACGGTAGCCGATGACCGCGACCAGGAAGGCATAGACCGCAGACACCGCCGCCGCCTCGGTGGGGCTGGCCACACCGCCGTAGATCGAGCCGAGCACGATGACGATCAGCAGGATGCCGCCGGAGGCGCTGAAGGCGGCGCGGAAGATCTCGCGGAAGCCGGGCCAGGGCTGCGAGGGCAGCTTCTTGATGCGGGCGACGATATAGATGGCGATCATCAGGATCAGGCCCATCATCAACCCGGGGATGAAGCCGGCCATGAACATGCGCGCGGCCGAGACCTCGGTGGCCGCGGCATAGACCAGCATCACGATCGAGGGCGGGATGAGGATGCCGAGGGTGCCGGCATTGGTGATGACGCCCGCGGCGAACTCCTTCGGATAGCCGGATTTGACCATGCCGGCGATGACGATGGTGCCGATGGCGGCGACGGTCGCCGGCGACGAGCCGGAGACGGCGGCGAACAGCATGCAGGCGAGCACCGAGGCCATTGCCAGACCGCCACGGATGTGTCCGACCACGTCGGTGGCGAACCGGATCAGGCGTTTGGCCACGCCGCCGGTCGAGAGGAACGCCGAGGAGAGGATGAAGAAGGGGATCGCCAGCAGGGTGTAGTGCCCGGAGAGCGCCTCGAACAGCTTGAGCGCGATCGAGGCGAGCGAGTCGTTGGAGAACAGCAGGATGGTGGTGATGCTGGACAGCCCGAGCGCGATGGCGATCGGCATGCCCAGCAGCATGCAACCGAACAGCAGCAGGAACAGGGTTGCAGTGGTCATTTATCGGCCACCTCGCGCTTGAGTTCTTCGGCCAGGTGCATGCTTTCCTCTGCCTCGTTGGTCTGGTGGAAGCCGGTGGCGCGACCGGTGGCCACGGCCCACAGCAGCTCGAGCAGTCGGATCGAGAGCATGGTCAGTCCGATCAGCAGGATGCTGTCGGCGATCCAGGTCTGGACGGCGATGTCCTCGAGTTCGATGCCGATCATCTTCATCTTGCCCAGATAGATCCAGGCGCCGTAGATGAACAGTCCGCAATAGGCCAGCGCGAGCAGGATGGCGAGCGCCGAGATCAGCCGCTGGACGGGCGGCGAGAACAGGCGCACGAAGGCGTCGACCCCGATATGGGCGCCGACCTTGAGGCCGTAGGAGACGCCGAACAGGACGAACCAGGCCGACAGGTGCAGGGTGGCCTCCTGGCCCCAGGAGACGCCGGTGCTGAAGCCGAAGCGCATGACGACCTCGGCGAACACCAGGAGGGTCATCGCCACCAGCAGCAGCGAAATGATGGCCTCCTCGGTCTTGTTGATGAAGCGCAAGAACATGGTCAATGACGCTCGAGTTGAATGAAGGTGGTCAGATTGAGGGTAGACACTGGCGCGCCGCTTGGCACGCAAGGTCGGGCCGTCGATGATGCGATGCGCCCCGCGGGCGGGGCCGCGGGGCGCGCTGATTGAGCCTGACGTGACGACCCGTCCTGGAGGTCAGGACAGGTCGGCGGGGCTCAGTTGCCGCGGTTCGAGGCGTAGGCGGCGTCGATCAGCTCGGCGCCGATCTCGTCCTCGAACTCCTCCCACACCGGCTTCATCGCCTGCAGCCACTGGGCGCGCTCCTCAGGCGTGAGGGTGATGATCTCGGTGCGACCGGAGTCGACGATCTTCTGGCGATAGTCGAGGTCCTTCTCGCGGGCGACCTGGTTGCCGTAGGCCACCGCCTCGTCGATCGTGGCCTTGAGTTCGGCACGGAGATCGTCGGGGAGACCGTTCCAGAACTCAGCCGAGGTCACCACCATGTAGTCGAGCAGACCGTGGTTGGACTCGGTGATGTAGGGCTGCACCTCGAAGAACTTCTTGGTGTAGGTGTTCGACCAGGGGCTCTCCTGACCGTCGATCGCGCGGGTCTGGAGCAGGGTGAAGACCTCGGAGAAGGGCTTCTTCAGCGGGGTGGCGTCGACCGCCTTGAACTGCGCCTCGAGCACCTCGGAGGACATGATGCGGAACTTCATGCCGGCGGCGTCCTCGGGCACGCGCAGCGGCTCGTTGGAGCTGAACTGCTTGAGGCCGCTGTGGAGGTAGCCGAGACCGATCAGCCCCTTCTTCTCCATCGAGCTGAGCAGCTCCTGACCGGCCTCGCTCTGCTGGAAGCGATCGACCGCGTCGAGGTCCTCGAACAGGAAGGGCAGGTCGAAGAGGGCGAGCTTCTTGGTGTAGCGACCGAACTTGGAGAGTGCGGGCGCGGCCAGCTGCACGTCGCCGAGCTGCATCGCCTCGAGCACCTTGTCATCGCCGAACAGCTGCGAGTTGGGGTAGACCTCGACAACGACGCGGTCGCCCATGCGCTCTTCAACCAGCTCCTGGAGCTTCAGCGCCATCTGGCCCTTGGGGGTGTTCTCGGCCACGACGTGCGAGAACTTGATCACGATCGGATCATCGGCGGCGCTGGCGCTGGCGGTGCCGGTGACGAGCGTGGATGCGGCCGTGATCGCAGCCAGGGAGAGTGCGGCTAAGGTCGGTTTCATCAGTTCCTCCGCAAGAGGCCCCGCCTTTCTGGTCGGGGTGGGTTAGCGGGCCGCCCGGTGGGCGGCGGTTTTTCACTCAAGTGCCGGTCTGTTCCAGGGCGGGCGTCCTGCTGGCGCTGTCGGCTCGGCAGGGTTCGCCCTCGGGAAGAGTAGCGCGGGTCTCGGCGCTCTTCGCGCCCATCCGTGGCGCAGACACCTCGTGCCGTTCTGTTCAGAGCGGTCGATGGTGTCCCATGTTCCTGATTGTGAAGGCCTGTTTTCCCGCTCGCCTTCCTGTCGGATTCACTCCGGGCCCCGGGGCATGGCCGTCCCCGCCGAGGCGGGAGTAGCCGTTTCGCACGAGAATGGGTGATGTCTCGCCGATCCAGTTGGATCGAGCGCCACATTAAAGCAATTCGTGGGCCAGGTTTTTTCAGCGCCGGGGCGGTGCCATTTCGGTGTTCCCTGACTTTCGAATATTACTTTTTTCTTTCAGCAGGTTGCGCTGTGTGTGCGCTGCTCGGCGGGGTGATGTCGCGGGGCGCTGTCGACGATTCCACGGCTGGCGCGTGGCGGGGCGTGGTGGAGTGGGTGGAATCCCACCCATTGCGGGGTGAGCGGCACGGCGGATATCCGCCGATCCGTGCTCAGTCCTTGTAGTCGTCCTTGTCGAGTCCGTGCTTCTGCATCTTGTCGTAGAGCGTCTTGCGGGGGATGCCGAGGGTGGTCATGGTGTCCTTGATGCTGCCCTTGTTGGCCGCCAGCGCCTGGACGATCAGGCTGCGCTCGAAGCACTCGACCTGGGTCGGCAGGGTCTGCGGCAGGCCGCTGTCGGGGTCGCCGGCGAACAGGGTCTCGAGCGACCAGTCGTACTGTTCGCCGATCAGCACGTAGCGCTCGGTGAGGTTGCGCAGCTCGCGCACGTTGCCGGGCCAGTCGTGACCGAGCAGACGGCTGATCTGGTCCTGCTCGGGGAAGGGCGCGTCGCGCTGGAAGCGGTCCTGGGCGACGAGCAGGAAGTGATGGAACAGCAGCGGGATGTCCTCGCGCCGCTCGCGCAGCGGCGGGATGTGCAGGGTGAGCACGTTGAGCCGGTAGTAGAGGTCCTCGCGGAAGTCGCCGGCGGTGGCCGCCTCGCGCAGGTCGATCTTGGTCGCCGCTACCACGCGGAAGTCGAGCGGGATGAGCTGGTTGGAGCCGAGCCGCTCGATGGTGCGCTCCTGGAGCACGCGCAGCAGCTGCACCTGGGCCGGTGCGGGCATGCTCTCGATCTCGTCGAGGAACAGGGTGCCCTCGTGGGCGTGCTCGAACTTGCCGATGCGCCGCGCCTTGGCGCCGGTGAAGGCGCCGGCCTCGTGACCGAACAGCTCGCTCTCGATCATGCTCTCGGGGACCGCGCCGCAGTTGACCGGGACGAAGTTGCGGTCGCGGCGGTTGCTGTGCTCGTGCAGCGAGCGCGCCACCAGCTCCTTGCCGGTGCCGGTCTCGCCGAGGATCAACACGTCGGCGCCGGTGTCGGCGATCTGCGAGATGGTCGCGCGCAGTCGGCGCATCGCCGGGCTGTGGCCGATGATGCGTGGACCGAGCGCGGTGTTGGCCATCAGCTCGACGCGCAGGTTGCGGTTCTCCATCACCAGGGCGCGCTTGTCGAGTGCGCGCTGCACGGTGTCGAGCAGGCGCTCGGCGGGGTAGGGCTTCTCGATGAAGTCATAGGCCCCGGCGCGCATCGCGTTGACCGCGGTGCTGATGTCGCCGTGACCGGTGATCAGGATCACCGGCAGGTCGGGGTCGATGGCCTGAGCCTGGGCGAGCAGTTCGAGTCCGTCGATCCCGGGCAGGCGGATGTCGGTGATCAGCACCCCGGGCCAGTCGCGACTGAGCAGCGGCAGGGCACGCTCGGCGCGGTCGAACACCTGGGCGGTGAGCCCGGCGAGTTCCAGGGTCTGGCGGTTGGCGGCACGGATGTGTTGCTCGTCGTCGACGAAGATGACATGTGGCGATTGACTCATTCAGGGCTCTCCGCAGCCGGCAGGCGCAGTTCGAAGCAGGCGCCCGCGCGGGCGGGCTTGGCCACCAGCGCGCCACCCATCTCGGTGGTGATGCGCGAGGAGATCGCCAGCCCCAGCCCGAGCCCGTCGCCCGCGGCCTTGGTGGTGAAGAAGGGCTCGAAGATCACCGCCAGGTCGGACTCGGGGATGCCGGGGCCGGTGTCGCGCACCCAGGTCACCACGGTGTCGCCCTCGCGGCGGGCATCGATCTCGATGCGGCGTTGTTCGGCCTCGGCGATGGCCTGACAGGCGTTGCCGAGCAGATTGACGATGACCTGCTGGAGCAGCACGTCGTTGGCGCGGACCTGCAGATGGTCGGGGATGCGCGCGATCAGCTCGCCGTGACAGCGCGCGAGCATCGGCGTGATGATCCGTGTAGCCCCCTCGATCACCGCCGCCAGTGGCAGTGGCGTCAGCTCGCCCGAGGTCTTGCGTGCGAACAGCTTGAACTGGGAGCCGATCTTGGCCATGCGCTCGGTGAGCGCGAGGATCTGACCGAGGTTGGCCGCGACCTCCTGATGACGCTCCTTGGCGAGCAGCAGCCGTCCATTATCGGCATAGGTGCGGATTGCCGCCAGCGGTTGGTTGAGTTCGTGGTTGATGCTCGCCGACATCTGCCCGAGGGTGGCGAGCTTGGCCGACTGGATCAGTGCCTGCTGGGTCTCGCGCAGCGCCTGCTCGGCGCGCAGCCGCTCGTCGACCTCGGCGCGCAGCCGCCGATTGGTGCGGGTGAGCTCCTCGGTGCGGGTGGCGACCCGGGCCTCGAGTTCGAGGTTGATGCGCTCGAGGGTGGCGCGCGCGCGCTCGGTGAGTGCGGCATGGGCGCGGCGGCTGCGCTGGCGCTGTAACAGCAGCGCGACGCCGAGCGCGGTGACCGCGAGCAGCGCGCCGGCGAGCGCGGTGAGCTTGAGGCTGTCGCGCATCACCGTGCTGGTGTTGGAGAGCACGTGGACCTGCCAGCCGGCGTTCTGCATCGCGCGCGATTGCAGCAGGTAGGGCGGTGGCTCCGGCCAGGATGCGGGCGGGCCGAGCCGGACCAGGGTGCCGTCGGCGGTGGTGTCGCGCACCGCCAGCTCGAGTGGCTCGAGGCTGGCGTCGAGATAGCGGTTGCTCGCGCGGATGCGCCGTCTGACCTCGGGGGCGAGCGGGTGCAGGGTGCGAAAGCGTTGTGCCGGTTCGGTGGAGATGAAGATCACCCCGTCGGGGTCGGTGACGAGGAAGACATGCCCGGACTTCGCCCAGCGTCGCTCGGCCTCGGTGACGTCGATCTTGACCACCACGGCGCCGAGGATCTCGTGGTTCTCGCGCACCGGGTAGGCGAAGTAGTAGCCGCGTCGCTTGGAGGTGGTGCCGAGGGCGAAGTAGCGCCCGAGTTCACCGTCCATGGCGTCGTGGAAGTAGGGGCGGAAGCTGAAGTCGCGGCCGACGAAGGGGCGCTCGGCGTTCCAGTTGCTCGCGGCGATGGTCAGTCCCGCGGCGTCCATCAGATAGGTGTCGGTGGCGTCGCTGATGCGGTTGACCGTTTCCAGATAGCGGTTGAGCGCGACGATGCTCTCGCGCCCGCCCGGGGTGCGGAGGAACTCGGTCAGGCGCGGGTTGGTGGCGAGCAGCTCGGGCAGCGGTTCGTACTTGGCCAGCAGCCCCTGGAGATGGACGACGTAGAGGTCGAGGTCGTTGCGCGCCTGCTCGGCCAGCCGCTCGACGCCGTCGTGATAGGCCCAGCGCGCCAGCCCCCAGAGCCCGGCGCAGACGAGCGCGAACAGCGCCAGCCAGGGGAGATGGCGGGCGGGGTGCGGGCGGGGGGATGGCGGCTGCTCGACGATCAAGCGTGTCTTCCGGCCCGGGGCCGGACGCGCCGTCCCGCGTGATGGCGGGCGGCGCCTCGGGCCCCGAGGCGCCGGGGTGGCCGGATCAGGCCGGTCCGGGCACGGCGACGCCGGTGCCGCCGGCATAGCCCGCGGCACCGGTCCAGTAGCCGTCGCACAGCCCCGAAGGGGCGTACTCGCGTAGCTTGGCCAGGCCTTCGCCATGGCTCATGTCACCACGCAGACAGGCGTCGAACACGGCGATGATGTCGCTGGTGTGGCGCGACTGCGGGCTGATGCGCAGCAGCTCGACGCCGAGCGCGGTGACCTCGTCGAGCGCGCCGAGCAGGGTGTGGGTGCTCGCCGACTGGGTCTGGATGCCGTTGAGGGTGAGGAAGTGATCGCCCTCCTGGGTGTCGATGGTCAGTCCGTCGGGGTAGTCGATGCAGCAGAACTGGCAGTCGTCCTTGGCGAGATCGCGGTTGTAGGCGGTGAAGCAGCGTGCCGAGTAGGCCAGCGGCAGCCGGCCGAAGGCGAACAGCTCGCACTCGACGCCCTCGGGGCGGGTTGCGATCAGTGCGCGCGCGGTGTCGCGACCGAGTTCGACCGGCAGCACCCAGCGCTTGAGTCCGTGGCGGGCGAGAAAGGCCAGGGTGCGATCGTTGTAGAGGTTGATCGAGTGACCGGCGACGAAGGGGTGGCCGTCGAGATACTCCAGCGCGCCGAGATCGTTGGCCTCGACCAGGAAGCGCCGGTCGGAGCAGAGTCGCTCCAGGGTCTTGAGTTCGCCGTCGGACTCGATCAGCGCCAGGGTCGAGATCACCGGCTCCTTGCCGGCGGCGGCGACGCGCTCGGCCAGCTCCCAGTAGTCCTCGGGACGCAGCAGGCGGCGCTTGGAGCAGATGGTCTCACCGAGATAGATGGTCGCCACCGGGGTCTCGAGCATCTCGGCGTAGAAGTCCATCACCTGTTCGCGCGGCCAATGGTAGAGCAGGGGGCCGAGCGAGAGACGGGGGCGCTGGTTTGGCGTGTGCTGGGGTTGCATGGCTATCGGGTGTCAGTGGGGCTGTTGGGATGGATTGACCGGGGCGGCGATCGTCGTCACGCCCCCGGCTGTGTCCGTTCGGGTCTGGCGGCCGGGGAGCGACGCGTCGACCGGAGCGTGGTGACGCGCCGCCGATTCCCGGTGATCGCTAGTGCCACTGGCGGTGGTAGGGGCCGAGCGTGGTCTGGGTGCCCTCGGAGACCTGAGCCAGTGCCGCCCGCCAGTCGTCGCGCGGGCGGAAGTTCTGGGGGTCGCGGCGGCAGGCGTCGATCGCCTCGCGCCATACCCGGGTGACCTGGGTGACGTAGCGGGTGCTGCGCTGGCGTCCCTCGATCTTTATCGCGCTCACCCCGGAGGCGATGATATCGGGGAGGATCTCCATGGTGTTGAGGCTGGTCGGCTCCTCGATGGCATAGCGCAGCTTGCCGTTGACCTGATAGCGACCCTTGCAGATGGTCGGATAGCCGGCCGGCTCGCCGTGACCGCGGCGTTCGAGCAGCACCCCGCCGAGGCGCGTCTCCTGGCCCTCGGCGGTGTCGATCCACTCGACGTGGGAAGCCGGCGAGCAGGCGCCGAAGGTATTGGGCGACTGGCCGGTGGCATAGGAGGAGAGCAGGCAGCGGCCCTCGACCATCACGCACAGGCTGCCGAAGCCGAAGATCTCGACCGGTACGTCGCAGCGTTCGATCAGGTGTGCGACCTGGGCGAGCGAGAGCACGCGCGGCACCACCACGCGCTTGATACCGAACTGGCGGTGCATGAAGTTGATCGCCGCCGGGTTGGTCGCCGAGCCCTGCACCGAGAGGTGCAGGTTGAGCTGCGGGTGCGTGTTGGCGGCATAGTCGAGCACGCCCATGTCGGCGGCGATCATGGCGTCGACGCCGAGATCGGCGGCGCGGTCGACCGCCGCGCTCCAGCGCTCCCAGCCATTCGGTTGGGCATAGGTATTGACGGCGACCAGCACCTTGACGTTGCGATCGTGCGCGTAGCGCAGGCCGTCACGGATCTGCTTGTCGCCGAAGTTCAGGCCGGCGAAGTGACGGGCGTTGGTATCGTCGCGAAAACCGATGTAGACGGCGTTGGCGCCGTTGTCGACGGCGGCCTTCAGCGCCGGCAGGTTGCCGGCGGGACAGACGAGTTCCATGGTGGATGGTCTCCAGCGAGTCAGGCGGTACTTGCAAGTTTGCGGCAGGACGAGGGCGTGATCAGGTCACCCTGTCGGGTGCCGCGCCGATACAGCTCGGCTTCGATGCCGTTGAGCACGGCCCATTTCTGGCTACACCAGTCGGGGGCGAGCAGGATATCGCGCGAGGCGGTGCCGGTGACCCGGTGGAAGGTCACCTCGGGCGGGGTGCGCTCGATGATGTCGGCGCAGGTGTCGACGTAGTCCTCCAGCGCGAGCGGCTGGTAGTGACCGCGTCGCCAGTCGACCGCCAGGCGGGTGTGGCGCACGACGTGGAGGGCGTGCAGCTTGAGTCCTTCGACACCGACGCCGAGCACGCGCTCGAGGCTCTCGATGGCGTGGTTGCGTCCCTCGCCGGGGAGACCGACGATGAGATGGGCGCAGACCGGGATGCCGCGGCGGTGTGCTGCCTGCACCGCGCGCTGGTAGTCGGCGAAGGTGTGACCGCGGTTGACGCGCTCGAGGGTGCGATCATCGGCCGACTGCAGTCCGAGTTCGAGCCAGATCTCCTTGCCGCGGGCGCGATAGCGCGCGAGCAGGTCGAGCACCGCCTCGGGCACGCAGTCGGGGCGGGTGCCGATCGACAGCCCGATGACATCGGGGTGGACGAGCGCGCTGTCGTAGCGCTCGCGCAGCGCGTCGATCGGGTCGTAGGTATTGGTGTAGGCCTGGAAGTAGGCCATGAAGCGGCGCGCCCCGGTGCGCTTGGCGAGCACGGTGCGGCCCGACTCGATCTGCTCGGCGATCGAGGGCGGCTCCTTGGCGTTGGGGCTGAAGGAGACGTTGTTGCAGAAGGTACAGCCGCCCCGGCCCTTGGTGCCGTCGCGGTTGGGGCAGGTGAAACCCGCGTTGAGGGCGAGTTTGTGCACCCGCTGACCATAGCGGTTCAGCAGATACTGTCCAAAGGTATTGACGCGATCGCTGAGGATGCGCTGTTGAGCTTGGGGCGGGGGCATCCGACTAAAGCTAACCGTGCTCGATGAATAACCGTTTGATCCAGATCAACGAATGGGCAATCCGGGATCCGGGGCGAAGGCCGACGCGGTGGTCGGGATCTGGGGCGGAGGCTGACCCCTGACAATCTCGGGGGCATGTTCGGGCCAGCTTTGCAGTACCATTTTGTAGTAATGCAAGAAAAACCCAATTCAAGAACTGGAACTTCATGATAGCCGAATCCCAGCCCCGCATCCGCGAGATCCCCTACAACTACACCTCGTACTCCGACCGCGAGATTGTCATCCGGTTTCTCGGCGAGCCCATGTGGCGGCTGATCGAGTCGCTGCGGGGGAGTCGACGGACCGGGCGATCGGCGCGGATGCTGTTCGAGGTGTTGGGCGACATGTGGGTGGTCTCGCGCAATCCCTATCTGCAGGAGGATCTGCTCGAGAATCTCGATCGTCGTCAGCTGCTGCTGCAGGCGATGCGTCACCGGCTCGATCAGTTCGAACAGCGACTCAACGACAATCAGCGTGCTGCCGAGCTGCTGGAGGCGGCGCGCGGTGCGGTCGCCCGGCTCGAGGACTGGTTCACCCAGGAGACGGCCCATCGCGACCGCTTGCGCAAGGCGCTTGCCGGCATCACCCACCCCGACAACCTCGACTTCGGCGGGCTGGCGCGGGTCTCGCACGCCACCGATGCCACCGACTGGCGCGTCGAGCTGCCCTTCGTGGTGATCTCCCCCGACAGCGAGGCCGAGGTCGCCGCCATCGTGCGCGCCTGCATCGACTGCGGTCTGTCGCTGATCCCGCGCGGTGGCGGCACCGGCTATACCGGTTCGGCGGTGCCGCTGCATCAGCACACCGCGGTGATCAACACCGAGAAGCTCGAGTCGCTCTCGGGCGTCGAGCGAATCGAGTTGCCCGGGGTCGAGGGCCGGGTGCCGACGGTGCGCTGCGGCGCCGGCGTAGTCACCCGGCGGGTCTCGGACCTGGCCGACAGCAACGGCCTGGCCTTCGCCGTCGACCCGACCTCGCAGGACGCCTCCTGCATCGGCGGCAACATCGCGATGAACGCCGGCGGCAAGAAGGCGGTGCTGTGGGGCACCGCGCTCGACAACCTCGCCTCGTGGCGGATGGTCACCCCGGATGCGCAGTGGCTCGAGATCGAGCGGCTCGATCACAACCTCGGGCGCATCCACGATCAGGCGCTGGTGCGCTTCCGTGTCTCGCGCTACGACACCGACGGGCGCACCCCGGTCGGTGAGCCCGAGATCCTGGAGATGCCCGGCGCCTCGTTCCGCAAGGTCGGGCTGGGTAAGGACGTCACCGACAAGTTCCTCTCCGGCCTCCCGGGGGTGCAGAAGGAGGGCTGCGACGGGCTGATCACCTCGGCGCGTTTCATCCTCCACCGCATGCCCGATCACGTGCGCACCGTGTGCATGGAGTTCTTCGGCACCGATCTCGATCTCGCGGTGCCGGCGATCGTCGAGATCAAGGACTATATCGAGTCCTTGCCCGAGGTGCTGGTCGCCGGGCTCGAGCACCTCGACGAGCGCTATGTGCGCGCCGTCGACTACAGCACCAAGGCCTCGCGCCGCGAGTTGCCGAAGATGGTGTTGATCGCCGATCTGGTCAGCGACGACGAGGCCGCGCTCGATGCCGCCGCGGCACGGGTGGTGGAGCTGGTGGGGGCGCGCGACGGCGAGGGCTTCATCGCCGTCAGCCCCGAGGCGCGCAAGCGTTTCTGGCTCGATCGCGCGCGCACCGCGGCGATCTCGCGCCACACCAACGCCTTCAAGATCAACGAGGACGTGGTCATCCCGCTCGATCGGCTCTCCGATTACAGCCGGGGCATCGAGCGGATCAACATCGAGCAGTCGATCCGCAACAAGGACGCGATCATGGCCGCGGTGCTCGACTACCTCGGCAGCGGACTGGAGGAGGCGCGGCGTGCCGGCGACTACGAGGTCTCGGAGGAGGACGTCGCCATCCTCGCGGCCAAGCGCGATGCCGCGCGCGAGGTGCTGGAGACGGCACGGGCGCGCTGGCGCGCGATCCTCGAACACCTCGAGGCCCCGGCCGCCGAACATCTCGAACTGCTTCACGAGAAGGAACGCGCGCGGGTGCGTGAAGGCGACACCCTGTTGGCGATGATGCTGCGTCGCGACCTGCGTCAGTCCTATGTCCGCGAGGTCGCCGCGCAGCTCAATGAGATCTTCTCCGGCAAGGACCTGGAGCGGGTGCGCACGCGTCTGGTCGAGATCCATCGCCGGTTGCGCGATTCGCGACTGTTCGTGGCGTTGCACATGCACGCCGGCGACGGCAACGTCCACTCCAACATCCCGGTGCACTCCTCGGACTACGCCATGCTCCAGGAGGCCGACGAGGTGGTGGCACGGATCATGGCGCTCGCCTCCGGGCTCGGCGGGGTGATCTCGGGCGAGCACGGCATCGGTCTGACCAAGCTGCAATATCTCGAACCCGAGAAGCTCGAGGCCTTCGTCGCCTACAAGGAACGGGTCGACCCGGAGCAGCGCTTCAACCGCGGCAAGCTGATGCCCGGTGCCGGGCTCGAGGGCGCCTATACGCCCTCGCTGCGGCTGGTGCAGCAGGAGGCGATCATCCTCGAGGAGACCGAGCTCGGCGCCCTCAACGACGACGTCAAGAACTGTCTGCGCTGCGGCAAGTGCAAGCCCAAGTGCATGACTCACGTGCCGCGCGCCAACCTGCTCTACTCGCCGCGCAACAAGATCCTCGCCACCGGGTTGATCATCGAGGCCTTCCTCTACGAGGAACAGACCCGGCGCGGGCTGTCGTTGCGTCACTTCGACGCGATGAACGACGTCGCCGATCACTGCACCGTGTGCCACAAGTGTCTCGCCCCCTGTCCGGTGAACATCGACTTCGGTGACGTCACCATGCGGCTGCGCCGCATCCTGGTCGCGCGCAAACGCAACCGCTTCTCCCCCGGGGCCTGGGCGGCAATGCGCTTTCTCAACGTCACCGATCCGCGGGCGATCCGTCTGCTGCGCACCGCGCTGGCACGCTGGGGCTTTGCCGGGATCAATCTCGGACACCGGGTGGCGCGGTTGCTGGGGCTGACACGCGCGCCCAGGCGTCATCCGGGGATCACCACCGGCAAGCCGAAGGCGGTCGGTCAGGTGGTCGAGCTGGTGGCGCGACCGATCCGGGTGGAGCTGCCCAAGCAGACCTTCCGCCAGGTGCTCGGGCTCGAGGACAAGACCCAGATCCCGATCCTGCGTGACCCCGGGATCACGCAGGAGGAGGCCGAGGCGGTGTTCTACTTCCCCGGCTGTGGCTCGGAGCGGCTGTTCTCCGACATCGGGCTGGCGACCCTGGCGATGCTCTGGCGCGGCGGCGCCCAGACCATCCTGCCGCCGGGCTATCTGTGCTGCGGCTATCCGCAACGCGCCGCCGGGCTGGAGGCGCGCGGTCAGCGCATCACCATGGAGAACCGGGTGCTCTTCCATCGCGTGGCCAACACCCTCAACTACATGGATATCCGTACCGTGGTGGTCTCCTGCGGAACCTGCATGGATCAGCTGCTGAAGTACGAGTTCGAGCGGATCTTCCCGGGGTGCCGGCTGCTCGACATCCACGAGTGGCTGATGGAGAAGGGGATGAGCCTGCAGGGCGTCGACGGGGTCAAGTATCTTTACCACGATCCCTGCCACACCCCGATGAAGACCCACGCGCCGATCAAGGTCGCGTCGAGTCTGATCGGCGATCCGGTGACGCTCTCGGATCGTTGCTGCGGCGAGGCGGGCACCCTGGGTGCACAGCGCCCGGACATCGCCAACCAGGTGCGCTTCCGCAAGCGCGAGGAGCTCGAGGCCGGGGTGCGCGCACTCACCGGCGCCCCTCGGGTCGAGCACGGCGAGGCCAAGCTGCTCACCGCCTGCCCGGCCTGTCAGCAGGGTCTGGCCAAGTATCATGACGAGACCGGTCTCGAGACCGACTACATCGTGGTCGAGATGGCGCGTCGCCTGATCGGCGAGGACTGGCAGCAGCGCTTCATCGCGCAGGCCCGCGCCGGCGGCGTCGAGCGCGTGTTGCTCTGAGTCAGCCGCCAGCCGCCAGCCGCCAGTCAGCGGGGAGTGGTGGCTGGTCGCTGCTGAGCTGGCGGTTGGCGGTCTTTTCGCCGGACGCGCTGCGCTTTTCGCGACCTAACTGGGTTCAGAAGGCTTGTTCCCCTTTGCGCCCTTCGCGCCTTTGCGGTTCAATCCTTCTGGCCGCTGGCCGCTGGCCGCTGGCCGCTGGCCGCTGGCCGCTGGCCGCTGGCCGCGCAACCTTGAAAGCGTGTGTGTGCGCCGTGTAGCATCGCGCGATACCCTGTGACGTCAGAAGCGATTGAATTTCCTCATGTCGAAGAACAATACCGGGTCGACCCTCGAGTCCAATCAGGCCGCTGGCACCCGGCTCGAGTTGCTGCTGTTCCAGCTCGAACACAAGCAGCTGTTCGGGATCAACGTCTTCAAGGTCAAGGAGGTCATTCCCTATCAGCCGCTGACGCGCCCGGCCGGCGCCCACCCGCTGGTCAAGGGCATGGCGACACTGCGCGGCATCACCATGCCGATCATCGACCTCTCGCAGGCGGTCGGTGGTCCGGAGATGGCCGAGCCGGAAAAGGGCTATATCATCATCACCGAGTACAACCGCTCGGTACATGGCTTCCTGATCCGTCGCGTCGACCGCATCGTCAACACCCAGTGGGACCAGGTGCAGCAGCTGCCCTCGCATCTGGGCAAGAACGTCTATGTGACGGCGGTGACGCTGATCCAGGAGGAGTTGGTCGAGATCCTCGATGTCGAGAAGGTGCTCGACCAGGTGGTGCACGTGAGCACCGATGTCTCCAAGGACCTGAGTGGACGGATTCATGCCGAGAATCGCCGGGTGCTGGTGGTCGATGACTCGGCGGTGGCGCGCCACCAGATCCAGCGGGCGCTCGAGCAGCTCGGTATCGAGTGCACCCTGCTCACCGACGGCAAACATGCGATCGACCTGATCCACCAGATGCAACAGGAGGGCATCGACGTTGCCGAGCACTTCAGCATGGTCGTCTCCGACATCGAGATGCCGGAGATGGACGGCTATCAGCTCACCTCGGAGATCCGCAAGGATCCGCGTCTCGCGGATCTCTATATCCTGCTGCACTCCTCGATCAGCGGGGAGTTCAACGTCGACATGGTGAAACGGACCGGGGCCAATAAGTTCATCCAGAAGTACAGCCCGGACGACCTGGCCGAGGCGGTGCTGGAGCGGTTGAAGGAGCCGCCGGCGACCAGCGCCTGAGGGTTGCCAGGGGGGGGCGGGCTCGGAGCGGTGCATGAGCCGCCCCGAGCGGTAGACAGGGACGCTCGATCCATCATGAGGATCCCTTTTATCCATTGAGGAGGCGCTATGCTGGTCGATGACGAACGTCGTAAATTCCTGAGACTGAACGCCGATACCGAGGCCAACGTCAAGCGTCTGGATGGCGATGAGACGCTCTCGGTGCGCCTGACCGACCTCAGCCCGTCGGGTTGTGCGCTGGTCTGTGAGGCACCGCTCTCCCCGGGCGAGCGGCTCGAGGTCAGCATCAGCAGTCCGAGTGACCGTATTGCGCCGCTGGTCTGCAGCGGTCGTGTGGTGCGCGTCGATCGCGATGGCGAGCGCCAGGTCGTCGGGGTCGAATTCGTCTCCGACGCCGGCTGATCCCCTTACTTCACCTCTCAGGCGCGGGCCCGTCCGGTTATGGCGGGCCCGCGCTGGTTTTTGATGACGACTCTCTGATGGCGCTCGATCCCGATTGCTTGAGCCGCTTGCGGCTGACCCAGGACCCCTTCGACGAGCGCGCCGGCGAGGCCTTTCTCTACACCGACCTGCTGCTCGATCAGTTGCTCGAGTCCGCCGTCGAGCTGCTCGAGGCGCCGGGTGCGGTGCTGATGTTGACCGGCCCGGCAGGCAGTGGTCGAACGCTGCAGTTGATGCGTCTGCTCGGTCTGTTGCCGGATCGTTTCGAGCTGATCGCCTTTCGCGCGCGTCCCGGGACCTCGGTGGAGATGCTCGAGGCAACCCTCCGCGCCCAGCTTGGCGCCGATGGGCGGGTGGCGCGTTCGCTCGAGCAGTTGCTGGCGCAGCTGTTGAGCACCGGGGCCGAGCTCTGTATCGCGATCGATGATGCCCATCATCTCGGTATCGATCTGGTCCACGCCCTGATGCGGTTGCGTCATGGGTTGCTCGAGCGCACCGGTGAGCCGCCGCGTCTGGTGCTGACCGGCGACCCTGCGCTGGCGCGTTATCCACTCCAGCTCGAGTCCGACGATCCGGGGCGGATCAGCCGTCTCAGTCTGCGTCCGTTGAATCTCGAGCAGGCCCGCGCCTATCTCTGTCATCGGCTCGAGGCCGCCGGTCTGGACAATCCGCTCGGCCTGCTCGCGGATACCGATGTCGAGTCATTGCATGCCCGCAGCCAGGGCTGTCCGAAGGAACTCAATACACTCGCCGGCGCGTGGCTGGAGGCGCGCTGTTACGATGTCGAGACGGGTCCGCGCCAGCCCGAACCCGCTCCGCCTCCCCGGCAGCTCGCGCCTGAGACCGGCGAGAAGACCCCCGAGCAACTGATCGCCGAGCGTATCCGGGCGCTGTCGGCGAGTATCGATGAACACCAGGATGCGCCGCCGGCCGGGGCGGTGGCGCGGCGCGGCGCACCGGCCGAGGCGGTGGCTGGCGCGGCGCCGTCGGGTCGATCGATCAAGGCGCTGGCGTCGCTGCTGAGACGAACCAAAGGCGATCAGCCGGCGAGCAAAGCGGTCAGGGCGGGAAAGTCCGCCGCCGTCCCGGCGACGCCGATCTGGAACCAGCGCTGGTTCGTCCCGGCGATCGCCGGTGGCGCGGCCCTGGCGATCCTGTTGCCGGTGATCTTTCAGCTGCAGGGGCAGGATCCGCGTCCAGCCCCGTCGTCGGCGCCACGTGATCGTGCCCGTTTGTTGCTGGAGTCGGCAGAGGTTGCGCCACCACCGCGCCCGCGGCTGGCTCAGCCACCCGGGGAGCTGAGCCGTCCCGCGCCCGGCGCGGTGATGCCGCCAGCCCCTGAGCCCGCCCCACCACGTTCGTTGACGCAGCCGCCGCCCCGGGAGGAGCCGCCTGCGCCAGCTGCGCCGCCGCTCGAGCGCCCTCAGCCGGTCGCGCCGGCGCCGCCGCAACCCCGATCAGGCATCGATCTGACGGCGGATCGAGACTGGCTGGTGGCGCAGAATCCCAATCGCTACACCATTCAGCTGATCGCCGTCAGCAGTCTCGAGGCGGCGCGCGACTATGTGACGCGTCACCGTCTCGATGGCGTGCGCTTCCTGCCGATCCGCTCCCGCGATCGTGACTTCGTGGTCGTGCTCGCCGGGGCCTTTGCCAGTCGCGGCGAGGCCGAACGGGTTTATGCGGCCCTGCCCGATGCGGTACGCGCCGATCGGCCGTGGATTCGCGCGATCGGTTCGGTGCAGGGATCACTGCGGTGAGGGCGCATCGATGGGGAATGGCGCTCGTGCTGCTCTGTACCGTGACGACCGGCCCGGTGATGGCGCTCGACCCCTGTCCCGGCGGACAGGCTCAAGCCGCGGGGCCGGAGGCACGGTTCTATCGCGACAGTCGAGGCGACTATCGGTTGCGTGGTCGGATCGGTCGCTCGGCGGTGACCTTTCGGCTGGCGCCCGAGGCCGACACCGTGGTGCTCGGCGAGCGTGAGGCGGCCAGGCTGGGACTCAGATATTCACGCGGCCGCATCGTGCGCCATCAGGGGGCGGCAGGTGTGGGCCTCGGGCATGCCGTGGTGCTCGACAGCGTGCAGGTCGGCGGTCTCGTGCGCGAACGGGTCGCTGCAGTGGTCGTCACCGGCGACGGGTCTGGCGAGGTCCTGCTCGGGCAGAGCTTTTTGCGTGGGCTCAGGCGATGTCGTGATCCCGGAGCCATCGTGCTGCGCGCGCTGTATCATCGCTGATGCTGCCGGGATCGCTCGGTTGGTGGGGCAATGGCCGAATCGCGTAGCATTCTCATGGAGATCCAGGTCGCATTGTCGAGGTGATGCTGCGGCAGCGTCATGCGCTAACGGCTAGACTGAGAGACAGTCGATACCCGGTGAGTGCCGATGGAGATCCATTCCGGGGTCGGTGCGTCGCTTCGACCATCTCCCGCGCCCGTTGCCGATTCCTCCGGTGGCGCCACCCGCCAGCAAGAGACGGCATCCACCGCTGGTCGCGAGAGCGGTGAGAACGCACAGCCCCACCCCGTAGAGCAACCAGAACAGACGCCCCCGCCCGAAGAGCTGCGGCTGATCGAGCAGTTGCGCCAGCGCGACCGCGAGGTCCGCATGCACGAGCAGGCGCATGTCGCTGCGGGCGGGCGTTATGTCACTGGCGGTCCCTCCTATACCTATCAAACCGGCCCCGACGGGCGTCAGTACGCGATCGGTGGCGAGGTGCAGATCGACACCTCGGAGGAGGCCGATCCGGCGGCGACGCTGGAGAAGGCCGAAACCGTGCTGCGCGCCGCCCTGGCGCCCGCAGAACCTTCCGGCCAGGATCAGCGGGTTGCCGCACAGGCGCGCGCGATGCAGATCGAGGCCCAACGCGAGATGCGTGTCCTCGAGCAGGCGGATCAGGAGATGCGTCGAATGGAGGGCGAGGCGTCGGCTGCGCGGGCCGATGCGAATGCGCAGGATACGAACGCTGCGGGCATGCAGGAGCCGGGCGCCGAGCGTGACCGACTCGAGCGTAGGATTGCCGGATTCTTTGCGCCAGCGCGCTCGGCAGAACAGATCAACCAGTTCGCCTGAGTGTGGAGCGGTTAGCACCCGGGCGTTGGTGTCGTCTCTTGGCCGGGCTGTGTCGCCGGGGTGGCGTGTCCCGTCAGGCGGATGTGCTCCGGCGGGACACGCGCCTCGGTGTCGCGAGGCGTGGATTCAGGCGGTGACGTTGATGTTGCGCCCGACATTCTCCGGCAGCCCCCGCGTGCTCGAAGGCTCTTGCGGCGCCTGCTGAGGCGTCAGCGACTGGTCGACCTGCTGCGCGGCCTGTTGTGCCTGGGTGTCGAGTGCCTGGTTGAGCGATGCTGCACTCGTGTCGTTTGCGGTCTTGCTGCCGGCCATCGTGTTGGTTACGGTGGCGACGCCTGCCATCGATGAGATGTCCATGATCGAATCCCGTGTTCTCTGTGTGTCGATTGGCGATGCCGGGGCTTGTCGGTTTTCTGCTGCTGCGTCTTTACCTGTCCCGCATCGCGATAAACCGCGGCCGACTCCCGATCCTCTCAAGGGCGGTATCGCGGCGTCCGGCGCGAACTGGGGACGTTAAACCCCTCATCTGCGATGACTGCGGTTTACCTAAACTGTAGACCAAGGTGGCTATCCTTGACGTCGGGTGGCGCACAGTCCGGTGCGGCAATGATCTTGCCGTACCAACTATTGCTTGAGGGCGAGCCTGTGTAGACTCAAGTTCGTGGTGCCCGGGTCGTTATCGATGGGGGAGGCGATGTCAGCGTCTCCGCGCGGGATGCCGGGCTCGGCTCCCGGCGACAATGATCCTGGAGTCGAACGATGCTCGAGCAAGGTCCCCTCAGCCCCCGGTCAGGAACGCCGCCTCCTGCGACGAACCTGCCTTTGCCACAGTCTCTGCTGAGCGGCTTTCGTCCCGCCTTCTGCGACGTGCGCAGCGGCGAGGTCAGATTGTGCCGTACGATCGACGGCGAGCTGGCCGAGGCGCATACGTTTGAGCATCTGCCACAGGAGTGGGTGGCCGAGTGTGATGGCGGCGGCCGCCCGGTGCGGCTGCGCTCGGAGATTCGTGCGGGGTTCCTGCGTGGGATCGATTTCTGGCGGTTGTCGGATCTGTTGCGCCCCACGCTGGATGCTTGATCGATCGACATGCCCCGGCGGCTGTTGGCCGCCGCGATTCAGTGACGCGCCTGGGGCTAAGGGGGGGTGATAATGGATTCAGACAGGCGGCGTCATCCACGGTTGCCGATGCAGGTCGAGGTCGATCTCTTTCGGTCCGGTCGTCCGGCTCAGCGGGTCTGGACCAATGACCTCAGTGGCGGTGGGGTGATGATCCTGATGGATGACACCGACCGCCCCGCGGTTGGCAGCTGGGTCGAGCTGCAGGTGACCGGAACCCTCGGGGCAGGTGAAACGCCGCCCCTGGTGAGGGCGCAGGTGGTACGCCATCTGCCCGATGGTCTGGCGCTCTCGTTCGATGACGACGACGATCCCGTGGACTGATCCCCGCGCTTGCTCAAGATCTCGTGCTGGCGGCCGTTGTTGTTGCTGGGACGACGATTAAGCCTGCTCCCGCAGTGTCGGGAGGTGGGCGAGAGGGGCGTGTTGAGACGGAGTCTGCACGCCGATCAAGCGCGCGATCCCCTGGAGGCCGTCTCGTTCGTGCGCGCATCGGGAGTCGATGTCATGCTTGCCGCCCGTACCACCACGCTGTTCGCCACCGAACCCTTTCCCATGCGTCCAGCGCGTCCGCTGGCGCCGCCGGCGACTGCTCCTGCCAGTCAGCAGGTGGCCACCGCCGCGCTACCGAGCCAGGGCCTCGCTGCCGAGGTCGCCAATCGTGTCAATGCCGATCAGGACTATCAGATCCTGCGCAAGTCCTTCGATCTCGAAAAGGTTGCGGTTCCCCTCGCAGAAGGCCAATCCGGGACGCTCGATGCGCGTGCGACACGGATCAAGGAGCGGGTGATGAATGCCCAGGTCCGGCTCGCCCAGGAGCAGATCCATCGTCGTCTGGCCGAGCTCGAGCTCTCCTGGCAGAGCAGTAGCAGCCTGCGTCTCGAGTTCGGTGGCGGTGGCCTGCAGAGGCTCGAGTTTGCCCAGATGCAGAGTTTCAGCCTGAGTCTGCAGGCCGGTCCAGGCGGCGTGAACGTGCGTGACCCCCTGGTGCTCGACCTCTCCGGTGAGGGTATCCAGACCACCGGGATCGAGGGCGGGGTGAGTTTTGATCTCGACGCCGACGGTCAAGCCGAACAGGTCAGTTTCGTCACCGGCGGGACCTGGGCGCTGGCGCTCGATCGCAACGGCAATGGCCAGATCGACGATGGTCGCGAGCTGTTCGGTGATCAGAACGGTGCCGCCCACGGCTTCGGTGAGCTGGCGCGCTATGACTCCAACGGAGATGGGCAGATCAACGCCGACGATCCGGTGTTCGGCGCCTTGCGGCTGCTGCAGATCGGCCCCGACGGCACCCAGGTGCAGCGTACTCTGGCCGAGGCATCGATCCAGTCCCTGGAGACCGGCTATCAGCATACCCGCAAGGCGCTCAATGCCTATGATGTCGTGGCCCAGACCGGCCAGTTCGTGCGTGACGACGGTTCGCGCGGTGAGCTCGCCGATGTCCTGTTGGGCTATCGGGCCGAGGCGTGATCGCAATGCGGATCCCGTCCGGGACGCATGACACCGCTGATGCGTAGCGATGCTGGACGCAGGTGCGATACTGCTAGACTATGTGCGATCACCGCCTTGTCGACTGTTCAGGTAGCACTCAATGTCCCAGACGCTCGAGGTCCTCTCACTGCTCGCCGAGATGGACATCACCAAGGATCTCCCCCAGGCCGCGCGCGAGGAACTGGCCGCGCACTGTGGTTTCGGTGAGGTTCCGGCCAAGCAGCGCATCCGCCTGACCGAGTCAGGGGGGCAGCGCCTGTTCCTGGTCGACGGACACTTGGTGCGTCTGACCGACGGTTCGGGCGAACGCTTCCAGAGCTTTCGTGGCCTGAGTGATCCGATCGAGGTGTTCGATGGCGTGACCCGTGGCGAGTCGATGATCGTCACCGAGAGCCCCTGCCTGCTGCTCAAGGTGTCCTCGGCGGCACTCGAGTCGGCGCAGCAGTCGGGTCTGGAGGTCAGCGACATCGAGCTCGATGCCACCGAGGGCGAGTTCCTCGCCGAGCTCTACGGCCTGATCTCCAGCAATCGACTCGAGCTGCCGGCACGGCCCGAGGTGGCGTTCAAGATCCAGGAGCTCACCAACGATCCCGAAGCCGGGATCGTCGAGTTGACCGAGGTCATCCAGAGCGACGGGACCATCGCCGGGGCCCTGCTGCATGCCACCAACAGTCCGCTGTTTCGCGCCACCAAGCAGATCCAGTCGGTGCGAGACGCAGTCTTGCGGCTGGGATTCCGCAACACCCGGATGCTCACCACCAACCTGGCGTTGCGCCAGGCCTTCAAGGCGCGTCACGTGGTCACCCGCGAGGCGATGCAGCAGGTCTGGGCCGATGGCGTGCTGTGTTCGGCCTACAGCTACCTGCTGGCCGAGACGCTCGGGCTGCTGCATCGCGAGCGGGCGCTGCTCGCCGGGCTGGTGGCCGGGATCGGTGCCGTCCCCATCATCCAGTTCATCGAGATGCGCGACCCCGATCCCAGTCCTGAACTCATCGCCTCCCTGGTCGACAAACTCAGTGGTATCACCGGCGTTCTGGTGATCAACTACTGGGGGCTGGGCGAGGATCTGGTCGCGGTGGCCGAGCACTCGCACGACTGGTCCTATGTCGCGCCCGAGCCCGATTATGCAAGCATCGCCATCGTTTCCCGCTGGGCGGCGTTACAGAGCGAGGGCAGGGAGCACCCGGAGGCGAGCGAGGTTCCCGCCTTCGCCACCCTGGGGTTGACCCCGCCCGCGCCCGGTGAGCCAATCGGCGAACTGGCCTCGAGCACCGAAACGCTGGAGTCGCTGAAGATGATGTTCGATGTCTGATCCACTCCGCAGACGCGTTCGACCCGGGGGAATCCCCGGTCGTGTTTGCGATCCCGAGCCGCGCTTCCCTGTTGCCTGGCGCTCGGGACGATATTGGAGGATTGGCGCGTGTCCGCGATGACCATCGAAGGCCTGGTAAAGAACACGGGGCGGCTGCTGGCCATCCCTCGCGTGGTTGGCGAGGTGATGAAGCTGCTCGACGACCCCGACAGCCCGCAGCGCGAGATCGCCTCACGGCTGGAGCAGGACCCTGGGCTGGTGGCGATCCTGCTGCGGCTGGCCAACAGTCCGGCGTTCGCGCCGGCGCGCACCGTCGATTCGGTCGAGCGCGCGCTGGCGCTGCTCGGGCGTGAGCATGTGCGCAGACTGGTGATCGCCGGAGCGGTGACCCAGGCATCCGACCGTCTGCCGGTCCAGAACCTGTTGCCGCTCGAGGTGTTCTGGCACCACTCGGCCTACTGCGCGGTGATCGCACGCCTGCTTGCCGAGGATCGCTCGCGGGCCCTTGCCGGCACCGTGTTCCTCGGTGGCTTGCTGCATGACCTCGGTCAGCTGGTACTGTTCTCCGAGGTGCCCGAGGAGGCGCACCGCGCCTTCCTCAGCAGTCTCGATGCCCCCAACGAGATCTCGCCGCAGGCGGCCGAGCACGGCGAGCTGGGTTTCGACCACGCCGAGCTTGGTGGTGCCCTGGCCGAACGCTGGGGGTTGCCCGAGTCGCTGTGTGCCTGTCTGCGTTATCACCATGCCCCGCTGGATGCGCCCGCCGAGCACTTCGAGGCGGTCGCCATCGTCCATCTCGCCAACACCGGGGCCCATCTCGCCGAGCTCGATTCGCGTGACTGGAACGATGCGCCACCGATCGTTCCCGAGATCTGGGATCGTGTGGGGGTGACCCCCGATCAGCTGCTTGCCAGCCTCGATGCCGCGCAGTATCAGGTTTGCGCCGTCGAGGCATTGCGCGATCCCGGCTGAGTCCCGCGCCGCTCATGCGTCGGGCTCAGGGTGTCGCGGCGACATCGAGCCCGGTGGGGGCCAGCAGTCGGTCCTCGAAGTTGGTCAGCACGCTGAACTCCACCCGACGCGAGGCGGTCGGGTCCTCGTGTCCGGTGGCGTCGAGTACCAGCCGTGACGAGGACAGCCCGACCGCGGCCACCCGATACCTGAACCACTGCTCGTGACGCAGCGCCTCGAGTCCGTAGGCGAAGCGCAGCACTGCGCGGGTGCGTTTCTGACTGAGTTCCATGTTGGCGAAATAGGCCTCAAGCGGGCTGCTCCCCGGCGCCCATTCGCTGGAGGTATGACCCTCGATGCGGATCTCGCGGATCACCGTGCTGAACGGGCGCAGGCGCGCGACATAGCGTGGCAGGAAGTCGCTGAGGATGGCCTCGAACTCCGGCTTGATCCGCGACGAGCTGCGATCGAACAGCACGTCTGGCTCGCGAAAGCGCAGCGTCAGCGTGTCGCGCTCGAGTTCGGCGTTCCACCGCGGCAGGTCGTCGACGAACTCGTCTTCCAGCGCGTGATAGATCGCCTGACGCAGCTCGGCCGCGGAGGTGCGCACCTCGGTCTCGACCTCGTGGGCGCGCTCGATCTGCACCATGTGGAGCAGGGCGAGGAAGAGGAAGATCATCATCAGCGAGGCCATCAGGTCGGAGACCACCAGCCAGTGGCTGTCGCCCTCGTGCTGCTGGCGGTGTCCGGGGAGGCGTGGTGTTAAGGCGCTCATGCCCCGGCTCCCGCGGCCAGCGCCGTGCCGCGTGCGGGGGTGCTCTGGGCGATGCGTCGCTGTGCCTCGAGCGCCGAGAGCACTGCGTTCTCGATGTTCTCGAGCATCGCCTTGAGCCGGGTGTCCATCGCCGGGAAGGCCTCCTTGGCGCGATCACGCAGCTCGGCGATGCCGCTGAGCAGGGATTCGAGCTCCATGGTCTCGCGCCTCAGCCCGGCCATGGTCGTCTCCTGGTCCTCGACATGACGCGAGATCTGCATCGCCTGACGGGTGAGCGCCTCGATCGCGGTCTGTGACTGACCGACGGCACCGACGGCGTGGTCGAGTTGATCGCCGAGCGCCTGCATGTGCTGGCGATACTGCTCCTGCCATTGCAGCAGCTTGCCGACCGAGTCGTCGAGTCGGCGGAAGTTCTCACCGAACTGCACCCCGAGCTTGTCGTTGAAGTCGCGGATGGCGCCTTCGAGGGCTTCGATGAGCTGGCGTGAGCCCATCTCGCCGAGCCGCCGGGCGAAGTCGTCGAGCTGGCCGAGCAGCTGCGCGTGATGCGTCTCCAGGGTCTGGGTCAGGTCGTGGTCGAGATGCTCCAGCCGCCGTTCGAGCGTCTGGGTGGCTGCGAGCTGGGCGCGGGCGGCCTCGGCCTGGTGTTCGCCGAGCGCCACCAATCGCTCGAGGGCGTCGAGTTCCGGCCGCTCGATCTTGGTCGCGGCGTCGGACTGCATCTGCGCCGACGGGGTATCGGTGCCGAGCAGCAGCACCAGACGCAGGATGGCGCCGAGCAGGATGCCGATGATGCTGGTGACGAAGGCGAGCTTGAGTCCGTCGAGCAGCACCGGGATGCTGTATTCGATGTCGCGCACGTCGAATTCCAGCAGCCCGATGGCGATGCCGAGGAAGGTGCCGAGGATCCCCAGCGTGGTCAGCAGGGTCGGCGCACCGTGATAGAACTCCTCGCCGCGACCACGACCGATCGCCGCCAGCGCTGCGCCGAAGAGCGCGACCAGCAGCAGGGTGAAGGCGCCGATCACCGCCATCGCATTGAGTTGGTGAAGGGCCGAGAGTACGCCGAGTGCGATTGATTCGAGCATGGTTGAGCGTCCGCCGGTTATCGGGTTCGGGGCCATTCGGCCCTGGTCTGAAACCAGATAAGCAGGAAGCGCGCCACCTATTTGGTGTCACGAAACAATGTGGCGTCTGGGCTGTGTGCGTCAATAAGATGACGATTGTCGGCGGCGCTCTGGAGCAAGGCGTCGCGATGACGACGCCCGAACTCAGTCGCCGGGCAGCTCGATGGTGGCGCTGTCGTGTGCGAAGGCCGCCTCGGCTGCCTCCAGGCGCATCACCACGATGCTGATCCGCCGGTTGATCGGCGCGCTCGGATGCTCGGGGTCGGCCGGGGCGCTCGATCCCAGTCCGACGATGCGTCCAACCTGCTCGTCCGGCATTCCGCCGGCGATCAGCGCGCGCCGGGCGGCGTTGGCACGATCGGTCGACAGCTCCCAGTTGGTATAGTCCGGGCTGGTATAGGGGCGCGCGTCGGTATGCCCGGAGATGGCGGTGGGGTTGGGCACCGTCTCGATCATGGTGCCGATCTCCTCGAGGATGGCCGCGGCGTGGGGTCGCAGTCGGGCACTACCGAGGTCGAACATCGGTCGGTTCTCGCGATCGATGATCTGGATGCGCAGCCCCTCGGGGACGACATCGATCAGGAGTTGCTCCTTGTAGGGGGCGAGCGCGGCGCTGTCGTCGAGCGCCGCCTGCAGGCTGACCCGCAGGCTCTCGAGCCGTGCGGCATCGAGCCGTTGGGCCAGGGCCTCGAGCCGGGACGGACTCCACCCCTCGGGCGAGGGTGCGAAACCGCCCTCGAAGTCGATGATCGAGGGGGCGTTGCCGCTGCCCTCACCGGCCGGGACGGTAAGCACCGGGCTGCCGGCCTCGAACAGCGCCGGGTCCTGGAAATAGCCGGCGATCGCCGCGCGTTGCTGATCGTCGGTGGCGTTGAGGATCCACAGGAGCAGGAAGAAGGCCATCATCGCGGTGGCGAAGTCGGCGTAGGCGATCTTCCAGGCGCCGCCGTGATGAGCGCCCTTGCGGATCACCTTGCGGACGATCACCGGCTGTTTCTTCGGTTCGAGCGACATCCCGGCTACCTCGCCCGTCCGCCGTGCAGATGGCGCTCGAGCTCGGTGAAGCTCGGGCGCAGCGGGGCGTGCATCGTCTTGCGACCGAACTCGACGGCGATCTGCGGGCCGTAGCCCTGGACGTTGGCGAGGATGCAGGCCTTGATGCAGGTGAGGAACTGCAGCTCCTCCTCGGCGCGATGCTCCATCGCGGTGGCGATCGGGCCGATGAGGCCGTAGGCGATCAGCACCCCGAGGAAGGTCCCGACGAGCGCTGCGGCGACCAGGGCGCCGATCTCGTCGAGCGCGCCGCCGAGCGCGCTCATGGTCTTCACGATGCCGAGGACCGCGGCGACGATGCCGAAGGCGGGCAGGGCATCGGCGCTGCGCTGCACCGCGTGGGCCGCTGCGGTGCGCGACTCGTGATGGGCGTTGAGCTCGACATCCATCAGCGCGTCGAGCTCGAAGGGGTTCATGCCGCCGCTGACCACCAGACGCATGTAGTCGGAGATGAACTCGAGCGCGTGCGGGTGCTGCAGCAGTCGGGGATGGGCGCGGAACAGCGCGCTGTTGCGTGGTTCCTCGATATCGGCCTCGACCCCCATCAGTCCGTCCTTGCGAATCTTGCCGAAGAGCTTGAACATCAGCGCCAGCAGATCGAGATAGTCAGCGCGGGTGTAGCACGGTCCACGCAGCAGCTGCGGCAGGGTGGCGAGGGTCTCGCGGATGATCGCGCCGGGGTTGGCGATGACGAAGGCGCCGAGCGCGGCGCCGCAGATGATGATGATCTCGTAGGGTTGCCAGATCGCCAGCAGGTTGCCGCCGTGGGCGGCGAAGCCGCCGAGCACGGCGCCGAAGGTGATCAGCGCGCCGAGCAGTAACTTCATCCCATGCCCCCTGAGTTGCCCGGGGACCAGCAGACGCGTAAACCGATGGGGTCTGACCCACTGCGTCGCTTGTCGCCGGCTGGTCCTTTTGCGAATAATGCCGCCGATCGATCCGATGGAGGGAAGGGGCCGCGATGGAGCAGGACTGGATGGGTCAATTGACCGCGCTGGTCGAGCCCGGGCGCCTGCCGGTGCTGGCGCGCTCGCGCGAGCGGCTCAGGGGGCTGCTCGCTGGCCCCGAGACCTCGCGTCAGCGCATGGCTGCGGTGCTGCTCGATGACCCGGCGCTGGCGCTGCAGGCACTGCATCGCGCCAACGCCGTGCCGCATCGCCATTTCCGCACCGAGATCGCCACCCTCGAGGATGCGGTGCACATGCTCGGCGAGCGCGGTCTTGCGCGCCTCCTCGAAGAGGTCGTCGAGGCCGAGCGCGAGCTCGAGGGGAACCGGCTGCGCGCCTATCGCCATGCCCTGGCGCGCGGCGCGCTGGCCGGTGCGCTGGCCGCCGACTGGGCGGCCTGTGGGCGTGACATGTTCCCGGCCGAGGTGGCCGCGGCCGCGCTCCTGCACACCCTTGGCGAGTTCGTCCTGCTCGCGGTGGGCGATCGGCGGATCGGACGCTATCTGCAGCTCGTCTATCTCCATCATGTCTTGCCGCACGAGGCCGATTATGTCGCGCTCAGCGACAGTCTGGGAACCCTGGGCTACCGGCTGGCCTGCCGTTGGGCGTTACCCGAGATGGTGCGTGAATCGATGCGTCCGCACAATGCCGCGCACAGCCGTCCGCTGGGGGCGATGCTCGCTAACCAGATGGCACGCGACGCCTGTTCGGGGTGGCGCCATCCGTTTTCGGGGCGAGACCTGTGGCTGGCGAGCGAGCTGCTCGAGCTCTCTCCCGATGTCCTGACTCGACGGGTCAACCGGGTGTTGGCGCTGACGCGCGAGCGTCTTCCGGTGCTCGCCGAGACGGCGTTGATGCCCTTGCCGACGCCGGCGCGTGCGCCTGCGGTCTGGGATCTGCGGGCGCCTTATCAGGCGCCTTTCTGTCTGGCACCGCGCGCCGACGAGCTGGCTCGGTGCCGGCATCGGCTCGAGTGCGGGGGTGGGGAGGAGGCGCTGCTGACGACCCTGCTCTACGGGCTGCATCGCGGGCTCGGACTCAATCGCGTGGCCTTCTTCGCCTGCGCGCCCGACGACCGGACCCTGACCCCGCGGTTGTTCGTCGGTTCGGAGTTCGAGCCCGAGTTCAATCAGGGTGGTTGGCGGCATCGGGCGCGGACCTTGCTCGAGGGGTTGCTCGATGCTCCGGGCGTGGTGCGGGTCGGGTGCGGCGGTACGGTCACGCTACCCGATGAGCTGGCCGAGCGTCTCGGGGTCGATGCCTTCCTGGCGATGCCGTTGTGGCGCGGCGGTGTCGTGCTCGGTCTGATCTATGCCGATCGACGCTGTGTCTGCTGCCATCTCGATGCCGGGATCGAGGCGCGGTTTGCGGCGCTGGTCATGCGAGCCTCGGAGATCCTGTCTCGCTCCTCGGGCGAGCTCAGTTGAGTTCGTCGGGTTCGCGAGCATCCCAGGTCGCCTTGATCTCGAGGATGCGCTCGAGCGATGCGTTGAACAGGGTGATCAGCTCCGGTTCGAAGTGATGTCCCGCCTCGGTGTTGAGGGTCTCGACCACGCGCTCGACCGGCCAGGGATCCTTGTAGGGGCGGCGCATGCTCAGGGCGTCGAAGACATCGGCGACGGCGACGATGCGCGCCGACTGGGGGATCTCGGTTCCGGCGAGTCCTTCGGGATAGCCGCTGCCGTCCCAGCGCTCGTGGTGATAGAGCGCGATCTCGGCGGCGAGCTTGAAGACTCGCGCCTCGCTGCGCGCGAGGATGTCGTGCCCGATCCGCGCATGGGTCTTCATCACCGCCCACTCGGCGGCATCGAGCTTGGCCGGTTTCTGCAGGATGGCGTCGGGGATGCCCATCTTGCCGGTGTCGTGCATCGGCGCGGCGAGCTTCATCAGCGCGACCGACTCCTCCGACCAGCCGACGGCCTCGGCGAGCAGCGCCGAGTAGTCGGCCATGCGCCAGATATGGACGCCGGTATCGTTGTCGCGAAAGTGTCCGGCGCGCGCCAGCATGTCGATGGCGTCGCGCTGGCTGCGTTCGAGGTCGGTGGCGCGCACCAGTGAGAGGTGGGTACGCACCCGTGCCCTGAGTACCAGCGGCGAGATCGGTTTGGTGATGAAGTCGACCCCGCCGGCCTCGAAGGCCTCGTTCTCGTCGATCTCGTCGGAGCGCGAGGTGATGAACAGCACCGGGATCTGGTCGCCGCCGGGGCTGGCCTTGAGCCGGCGGCAGACCTCGTAGCCATCCATGTCCGGCATCTGCACGTCGAGCAGCAGCATCACCGGCGCGTGTTTGGCGACCGCCGCCAGCGCCTCCTGGCCATTGCGGGCGAATACCAGGTTGTAGTCCTCGCCGAGGATCTGCTCGATCAGTGCGAGATTGCTCGGCTCGTCATCGACGACCAGAAGCTTGCCGTGTTGCATTGCGGGTCACCCATCTAGCGTCGTATCCAGTGTCTCGATCAGGCGTCGAGTCGCCGTCTCCGCGGCGCGGAAATCGAAGGCCTCGAGTCGCTCGCGAATCGGGGCGAGCAGCTCGGGGGCGATGCGAGGTTCGAGGCTGTCGAGCAGCGGGCGAACCCTCGCCGGGTCGTCCTGATCGAGCGCTTCGAGCAGTTGCTGTACCAGGGCATCCGTCCCGGCCTCCGTGCTTGGCGATCGTTTTTGCGCCGCCGCGGCCGGCGGCGGGTGTTGCGCGATGTACTCGGCGATCGCGTGCAGGCTGGCCGTCATGGTGCGCGTCAGCTGGTCGATCGCCGATCTCGTCTGCTCGGCCATGCCTGAGTGCGCGGCCGTCTCCAGCTCCGTGGCCGCCTGCTGCAGCGACTTCAGCCCGAGGTTGCCGGCCGCTCCCTTGAGCTTGTGGGTGAGCGTCGCGATGGTGTTGCGATCGCCCGACTCCTCGAGCCGGTGGAGCTTGCTCCCGGTATTGGCGTACTCGTCGCCGAAACGGCGCAGGTTGGTCGTATAGACGGTCGCGTTGCGCCAGCGCGTCATCGCCTCGGCGCTGTCGAGCAGGGGCAGGCTGCCCTCTGTGTCATGGTGTGAGGGCGCCGGCGACTCGATTCCCTTGCCGTTCGTCGGCGTGTGACCGAGATGGCTGCGGATGGTCGCGATCATCTGGTCGACATCGAAGGGCTTGGGCAGGAAGTCATCCATCCCTGCGGCGAGCGCGGCCTCGCGCTGAGGCTGGAAGACGCCGGCGGTCAGGGCGATCACCGGCAGTTGCGCGAGACCGAGCCGTTGGCGGATCTCGTGGGTTGCCATGTAGCCGTCCATCACCGGCATCTGGATATCCATCAGCACCAGATCGACACCCTGCGGGTGCTGCTCGACCCAGTCGACCGCCTCGCGCCCGTTGGCGGCCTCGTGGACCTCGGCGCCCTCGCCCTCGAGGATGGTGCGGGCGACCTCGCGATTGATCTCGCTGTCGTCGACCACCAGCAATCGAACCTCTTCAAGACGTGGCTCTTGGTGTCCGGGGGGCTGCGCCGCCGAGCCGGCGTGTCGCGTCGTCGGCTGTTCGATCTGCTGCATGGCGTTGTAGAGCGCCGAAGGGGTGACCGGCTTGTGGATGAGCGCGTCGATCTCTGTGGCGAGTTCGTGTTCGCGGCCATAGGCGGTGGCCATGATCACGCGGGGCATCTGTTCGGAGGGGAGCGTGTCGCGCGCGATCCTGACCGTCTCGATGCCGTCCATCCCCGGCATCCGCCAGTCGATCAGCAACAGGTCGAAGGGGGACGGTCCGGGTTGGCGATCGAACAGCAGCGCCAGCGCCTCCTCGCCCGAGCTGGCTGTCATCGAGTCCCAACCGAGGGTCCTGGCGCAGGCCTTCAGGGTTGCGCGCGCGGCCTCGTTGTCGTCGACCACCAGCACATTGCAGCGCGGCAGCGGGGGACGCTGCGACATGGTGGGTGCCGCGGCGTAGGGCAGAGTGAACCAGAACTCACTGCCTTGACCGACCTGGCTGGTCGCGCCGAGCGTCCCGCCCATCGCCTCGACCAGGCGCCGGCAGATGGCAAGTCCCAACCCGCTGCCGCCGAAGCGCCGGGTGGTCGAGGTGTCGGCCTGGGTGAAGGCCTGGAAGATTGCCTGCAGCTTGTCCGGGGCGATGCCGATCCCGGTGTCCTTGACGCTGAAGTGCAGCCTGAGCTGATCGGGTTCGGAGTCGTCGCAGAGGACCCGCACCAGCACCTGGCCCTGCTCGGTGAACTTGAGCGCGTTGGAGACCAGGTTGGTGAGCACCTGCTGGAGTCGCAGGGCGTCGCCGTAGAGGGTGTCGACCCCCTTGGGCGGGACGCCGACGATCAGCTCGACCTGATGGTTGCCGCTCTCCGGGGCCATGATGGTGGCGATGTTCTCGAGGACCTCGCCGAGACTGAACGGCACATGCTCGACCTCGAGTCGCCCGGCCTCGATCTTGGAGAAGTCGAGGATGTCGTTGACCAGCGCGAGCAGGGCGCGGCTGGCGCTGTGGATCTTGACCACCAGTCGCCGTTGCTCATCGTCGAGCGCGGTCTGGTCGAGCAGATAGGTTAGGCCGAGCACGGCGTTGATCGGGGTGCGGATCTCATGGCTCATGTTGGCGAGAAATCCGCTCTTGGCCTCGGTGGCCGTCTCGGCCTGGCGCACCGCCTCGCGCAGCCGCTCGTTGAGGGCGAGCAGCTCGTGGGTGCGCTGGCCGACCTTGAGTTCGAGCTGACGGTTGGCGTCGATCAGTGCCTGCTCGGCCTTGTACTTGTCGGTCACGTCGCGGTTGGTGCCGACCATCTGCAGTGGCTGCCCTTGCTGGTCACGCTCGATCAGCGCCGCCGAGTGGATGTGACGGATCTCGCCGCTGGTGTGCTGGATGCGGAAGCTGAGCTCGTCGACCTGTTTGCCGAGCAACTGCAGTCGCAATCGCTCCTCGACATGGGGGCGGTCGAGTGGGTGGATCCGTGACAGCCAGGCGGTATAGTCGAGTGCCGGCCTGCCGTCGCGACCGTGCTCGAGTCCGTAGATGGCGTACATCCGCTGGTCCCAGGTCAACTGGTTGTCGTCGAGTTGCCACTCCCAGATGCCGATGCCCGCGGCATCGAGCGCCAGGCGCATGCGCGAGAGTGTGGTGCGCAGCTGGGCCTCCAGACGATGGTAGTCGCTGAGGTCGCGAACGATATAGGACAGCCCGATGATCCCGCCGTCGCCGTTGCGGACCGGTGAGATGGTCGCGGCCAGCTCGATGAGACGCCCGTCGCGATGGCGATGCTGGATGCCGAATCGACGCAGGGTCTGGCCGCTGCGGACCTGGGCAAGTCCCGCCTTCCAGGCCTCGACATTCCCCTTGGTATCGAGTACCGGCGGTGGCTGGCCGATCATCTCATCGGCACGGTAGCCGAACAGCCGCTCCGCCGCCGGGTTCCAGCTGACGACCCGATTGTCGAGTCCCTGGCCGATGATGGCGTCGTCGGTCGACTCGATGATGGCGGCGAGTCGGCCGCGTGACTCGGCCGTCTGCAATCGCTTGCGGGTATTGTCGAGATAGATCCACAGCAGCCCCGAGATCAGTGTCGAGAACAGCGCGATCAGCCCGGCGACATGCTGGGGATCGCGCAGGTTGAGGTTGGCGAGGAAGGCTGGCAGTACCTTGATCTCGATCTGCCAGCGTCGTCCGTAGAGCGCGATGGTGTGACGGGCGACGAGGTCGTCGATGATCGGCGTGTCGCTGCCGGGCGAGCTGTAGAAGCGTTCGGGTCGTTCGTTGTCGTCGAGGTCGGTGAGCGTCAGGCTGAACTCGTCGCCGCGGAAGTCGAAGTCCGCCAGGACCTCGTCGATCACCAGTGCCGTATAGGCCCAGCCGACCACGGTCGTCTTGTCGTCCCTGGCCGCTGCCGGCTCGGAGAGCGCCAGCAACAACAGGAAGGAGCGTAGAGGCTTGCCGCTGGCCTGCACCAGGGTGATCGGCGCGGTCAGGGTCGGCTGACCGCTGTGCATGGCGTTGATGGCTGCCTGGCGTCGATTGGACTCCGAGGCGATGTCGAGACCGATGGCCTCGCGATTGTGCTCGAGCGGCTCGATGATCTGGATCACGAAGCGCTCGCCATCGTGTTTCTGGAGCTGGTGGACAGTGAAGTCGGGACGTCCATCGTGACGAATGCGCCTGATGAAGGCGTCGACCTGGTCAGGAGCGACCCGGCTGATATAGCCATAACCCCGTGATCCGGGAAACTCGCGTCGGTGCTCGCGTGAGGCCATGTAGCGGCGGAAGTCGGCGAGTCGGACCTGGTCGCCGCCGGCGCTGATGATCGCGCCGCGGGCACCGCGCAGGCCGTATTCGTAGATCTGCATGCGATCCCTGAGCTGGTCGACGACCCGCTCGACCAGGAAGGCGAAGCGTTCGCGCTTGGTGGTCTCGTTCTCGTTGGCCAGCTGGGCGTGGACCACGACGGCGAGGACCAGCCCGGCCGCGAGCAGCAGCAGCGGGAGGTACAGCGGGACCGTGGCAGCGAGCCGGCGGAGTCTGGAGGTCGCCATCACGCTCAGTCGGGCAGGCGTCGGTCAGGATCCCGGCAGCAGAGTGCCGGCCATCGGTGGGGTGCCGGTCTTGGCGCGGAAGCGGCGTGATCGGTGAGCGTGGCTGCTCGGGTCGACATCATCGATTCCTCCACGAGGGCGCTTCCTGGGGGCTTCGTCCGGGTCCTTGTCGTTGCTGCTGGCGAGTGCGGTCTCGGCGCCTGTCACCGGTGTCGGCGACTGCTGCTGACGGGTGGACTCGGGCGCGCCCCCGCGGTGAGGCGCGGGTCAGTCCCGGGGTGGCGATCGTGCGTCCAGACCGCCGTTGGATGGTGGCGACGCTTGGGGTGGGTTCAAGCGCCGCTGGCCGGATCGTCGAGGTTGGCGGGAAACACCCGATGGGTGGCGCCCCATCTGCCGGGGCGCATCGTGGCTGCGAAGGGCTTCAACCGGCGGCGCGGTTGTGCCGATCGCGGAAGGCCAGGGCATCGGCGAGGGCGGTGATCACGGGCAGCTGCGCGCCGTGGCGCTCAGCCTCCCGCAGCGGGCGGCGATACATGTATTCGAGCTCCAGCGGACGCTTGTCGAGATAATCCAGCCGCATGCTCGGGGCATAGGGCCGCATCTGCTCGGTGAAGCGTATCAGCCGCTCGGGGAAGTCCGGTGCGAAGGGATGGCCGCAGGCCTCGGCGCCGCGCGCGACCTCGGCCATCAGCCGCTGGGCGAGGCGGCGCGCGTCGGGGTCGGCGATGATCCGGTCGGTATCGGCGTCGAGCAGCACCGAGAGACCGTTGAAGGGGATGTTCCAGGCGAGCTTGCGCCAGCGTGCCTGGTGCAGGTCGGGCAGGGACTCGACCTCGACCCCGGCAGCCGAGAAGGCCTGCATCAGCGGTTCGATGCAGGCGCGGTCGCGCTCGTCGAAGGGGGCGAAGCTCACGGTGCCGTAGTCGAGATGGACGATGTGTCCGGGTCCGACCTTGTTCGAGCACAGATAGCACATCCCCGCGATCACCCGCGCCTCGGGGAAGGCGGCGGCCAGCTCGTCCTCCATGGTCAGGCCGTTTTGCAGGTTGAGGATGATGGTGCCGGGACGGACCAGGGGGCGCAGCAGTGTCGGCAGGCGGTGGTTCTGGATGGTCTTGAGCGCGACGCAGACCACGTCGCTCGGCGGGATGGCGTCACTGTCGCGATAGACCTCGACCGGGTCGAGATGGAGGTCGCCGAGGGGCGAGTCGACGCGCAGCCCGTCGCGGGCGATGGTCGCCGCGTCGCTGCGGGCGATGAAGCGCACGGTCGCGCCGGCTGCCTGCAGCCGTGCCCCGTAGAAGCCGCCGAGCGCGCCGGTGCCGAGGATGGTGAAGCTGAGATCGGTTGATGCTGTCATGTCTTGCTGGTGATGCGTCCGGGGACGCACTGGAGGTTGGATTGCAACATCTCAGTATACGCCCTCGACGATGCCTCGCCCGCGAGGCGGCCCGTCGTGCTGGTCGAGCGAGTGAAACGCGACCCGGATCGCGTCGCTCCGCCCCTGTCTGGGTTACCCTGAACCCAGGACGAAAGCGATGGTGTCTGGCTCCGCTGAGTCGCCGGTGGCGATGTCGGCGCGAGACCATCCCAATCCGGTGTATGCGACAGGCGACGGACTCTCCTCGTACGCGCATCGATCAAGCAGTGGAGTCCGATCGTGACCTATTTCTACCAATCCTTCGGTCTGGTCCCCGCCTGGGCCTTCGCCTCCGGGTGGATGCTCGGCATGTGCTCGCCTGCGGCCTATCGCTGGGTGCCGAGCGCGCTGGGGCTGGGCCATGTCGAGTCGGCGCAGGTGAGCGCCGCAGCGCTCCCGGAGGCCGTCGCGCCATCCCGACCGGTCGGCGCGCACACGAGTCGCCCCCGGTCTGTGAGCCGGGTCGACGAGGTGCTGTCCGAGGCCTGCTGAGCGCGACCTGGCCGCCCTATGGGCATCTCCCATGCCGAGCGCGCCTGGCCATCAAGGTCGGGCGCTGAGCTGTCCGCGCACCGGGGTCAGCAGACCTTGATCTCCAGTTGCTCGCCGGAGTCGGGGTCGGCCAGGTGCACGGCGCAGGCGATGCAGGGGTCGAACGAGTGGATGGTGCGCAGGATCTCCACCGGTTGTCTGGGGTCGACCAGCTGGTGGTTGTGCTCCAGTGCCGCCTCGTAGGCACCGGGCTGCTCCGCGGCGTCGCGGGGGCCGGCGTTCCAGGTCGAGGGCACCACCGCCTGATAGTTCTCGATCCGACCGTCGCGGATCACGATCCAGTGACCGAGCGCGCCGCGCGGGGCCTCCATGTAACCGGCGCCGCGCGCCTCGCGCGGCCAGGTCTCGGGGTCCCAGGTGCGGGCGTCGAAGGTGCGGGTGTCGCCGGCGCGGATGTTGTCGATCAGGCCGCGATACCAGTCGTCCATGGCGTCGACCAGGATGCGGGTCTCGAGCGCGCGTGCGGCGGTGCGCCCGAGCGTCGAGTAGAGCGCGGTGATCGGCAGATCGAGCTGGCGCAGCGCCTGACCGACCAGTTCGCGGGTCTGTTCGTGACCGCGGGCGTAGAGGAGCAGCACCCGTGCCAGCGGGCCGACCTCGACCGCGTGGCCCTTCCAGCGCGGCGACTTCATCCACGAATAGCCATCGGCGACGTCGAGCTGGGTATAGGGCGGTCGCACCCCGCCGCGCCCGTCGTAGTCGAGCCGGGTCTCGCCGGCATAGGGGTGCAAGCCTTGATCCTTGCCTCCGGGATAGTCGTACCAGGCGTGGGCGACGAACTCCTGGATCTGCTCGGGGTCGTCGAGATCGATCTCGTGGATGGTGTCGAGGTCGCGCCCGAGGATCACCCCGCGCGGGAACAAAAAGCCCTCCGGGCTCAGCGTCTCGCCGCTGGGCAGGTCGCCGTAGCAGAGGAAGTTGCCGAGCCCCTCGCCGCGCTCGGCCCAGTCCTTGTAGAAGCCGGCGATGGCCAGGGTGTCGGGGAGATAGACCTGCTCGACGAAGGTGCGCATGCGCGCGATGATCGCGGCCACCTCGGCCAGTCGGCTGGCGTCGAGCGCCGAGTCGGAATCGAGGTCGATGGGGCAGGGTACGCCGCCGACGACGAAGTTCGGATGCGGATTCTTGCCGCCGAAGATGGCGTGCAGCCGGGCCGCGTCGCGCTGCCAGGCGAGCGCCTCGAGATAGTGCGCCACCGCCATCAGGTTGGCCTCCGGCGGCAGCCGGTAGGCCGGGTGCCCCCAGTAGCCGTTGGCGAAGATGCCAAGCTGGCCGGACTCGACGAAGCCGCGCAGCCGCTTGCGCACCTCGCTGAAGTAACCCGGCGAGGACTTCGGCCAGGCGCTGATCGTCTGGGCCAGGGTCGAGGTTGCCGCCGGATCGGCCTCGAGCGCCGAGACCACGTCCACCCAGTCGAGCGCGTGGAGGTGATAGAAGTGCATCACGTGGTCGTGGATGTACTGCGCGCCGATCATCAGGTTGCGGATGCGCTGGGCGTTGAGCGGCGGGGTGATGCCGAGCGCGTCCTCGACCGCGCGCACCGAGGCGATGCCGTGGACCAGGGTGCAGACGCCGCAGATGCGCTGGGCGAAGGCCCAGGCATCGCGCGGGTCGCGACCGCGCAGGATGGTCTCGATGCCGCGCACCGAGGTGCCCGAGCTGTAGGCGCGGGCGATGCGGTCACCGGACAGCTCGGCCTCGATGCGCAGGTGCCCCTCGATGCGGGTGACGGGGTCGACGACGACACGTTGACTCATGGAACTGGCTCTCCTGCTGCTGGCCGGGTCTCCCGGCCTGGCTCATGCGGGTTGGCTCAGGCCGGCTGGCCGGACTCGGTGCCCGCTTCGGGCTCGACGGCCGGTCGCTCGACCAGATGCTCGGCGATCATCTCGGTCAGCCCGACCACCGGGATGTCCATGTTGAACTCCTCGAGCCCCTCCTCGAGCTGGGTGCGGCAGGTGGCGCACATGGTCACCATGCGCTCGGGCTCGACCGCCTCGATCTGCGCCTTCTTGCGCTTGAAGGCGGCGAGCTTCAGCGGCTCGGCGCGCTCGTTGGAGCTGACCCCGCCGCCAGCCCCGCAACACCACTGGAAGCGCCCGTGCTCGTCGAGGTCGACGAAGTTCTCCGCCACCAGGCCCATCAGCGCGCGCTGCTCGCCGATCACCCCGCTCTTGCGCGCGAGGTTGCAGGGATCGTGCATCGACAGCCGGTCTGCCTCCTTGCCCTCGGTGTGCAGTCGTCCGTCGCGGCGCAGCTCGTCGAGCACCTCGATGATGTGGAAGACGCGGAAGGGATAGGGGCGCCCGATCAGGTTCGGGCCTTCCCAGCGGATCGCGGTGAAGGCGTGACCGCACTCGGGGCTGATCACCCGGCTCACTCCGAGCGCCGAGGCTGCGGCCACCACCCGCTCGACGAGCTCGGCGGCGATGTCCTTGCTGCCGATCTGGATGCCGGCGTTGGTGGCCTCGAAGCACTGGGTGGAGAGCGTCCAGCGCACCCCGGCGTGATCGAAGATGCGGGTGATCGCCTCGAGGTACTCGGGGAAGTTGATGATCTCCATCGACGAGAGCATCACCAGGTATTCGGCCCCGGCGCGATCGACCGGCACCGTCAGCCCGGTGCTGCGCTCGACGTGCTGGATCTGTACCGCCAGCGTCTTCCACTGCAGTCCCATCGGGCTGCCGGTCTGGATCGCGCGCACCGAGGCGGCGACCAGCCCTTCCGGGGCGTGGCCGGACTGCACCATGCCCTCACGGGTCTTGCGGATCATGTAGGCGAGGTCGTTGCCCACCGGACAGACCATGGAGCAGCGCCCGCACATGGTGCAGCTGTCGTAGAGCAACGGCTCCCACTCGGCGAGCATGGTGTCGCTGACCTCCTGTCCCAGACCCAGCCAGCGCTTGATCCGTCCCCACAGGGTGAATTCGGCCTCCCACACCCGTCGTAGCGGCTCGAGCTTGAGGATCGGGGTGTAGCGCGGGTCGCCGGTCTCCAGATAGAAGGGGCAGGACTGGGCGCACAGCCCGCAGCGCACGCAGCTCGAGAAGAAGGCCGCCACCGGGGCGTCGATCTCGGCGCGCAGCGCGGCCAGTCCACGTTCGAGAGAGAGTTCGCTCATGACCGCACCCCCTTGCGGCCGAAGGCCGCGCCGTTGTACCAGCGCGCGAAGACGGTGGTGAAGATATGGGTGAGCTTGGTGAAGGGCAGACAGATCAGCAGCAGCTCGGCGCTGAGGATGTGCATGCCGAGCGCCAGCGGATAGGGCTCGACCAGCCGGTGATAGGCGAGATAGCCGGTCAGCACCACGGCGAAGGTCAGTGCCCACACCAGATAGTCCTGGGGGATGCTGATCCGGCGCTTGACCGGGTGGAGCAGACGATGGAGCAGCGCCGCGACCAGCCCGGCCAGGGTGATGGCGGTGAGCAGGTCGATCACCGGGTTGGGCAGGGCCGGCCAGGAGACGCCGAAGACCCCGGCGATCAGCTCCACATGCGGCACGGAGAGCAGCAGCACAATGATGAAGCCGAGGTGCCAGACCCAGCCGACCAGCACGTCGAAGGGTGCGCGCCTGAAGGTGCCGGGGTCGGGGATGGTGCGGGTGAAGACGGTGCGCAGCCCCGGCAGCCACTCGCCGGCGCGCGCCTCGGCATGGTTGGTGGCGCGCCCGAGCAGCAGGATCTCGAACAGCCGCGCCAGCATCCCCACGGCGAAGATGCCGAGTGCGATCTGGAACATCGGCCCCTTGGTCCACTGCAGGAATTCCATCGCGCCGTTCATAGCTTCTTCTCCAGCTCTTCGACGGTGACCGGTTCGCGGTGCTGCTGCTCGTCGCGGGTGAGGTGCCTGGCGGCCAGCGCCGTGCCGGCGCCGAGCGCGGCCCCGGCGGCGCCGGCGCCGAGCAGTGCTGCGGCGTTCACCCGTGGTGGTACCGAGACGGCCCGGTAGAAGCCGCCGGCGTCCCAGAAGGCCGGCTCCGAGCAACCGAGACAGGGGTGCCCGGCCTCGATCGGCCAGCTGGTGCCGCCGTTCCAGCGCTGGGTGGCGCAGGCGTTGTAGGTGGTCGGACCCTTGCAGCCGAGCCGGTAGAGACACCAGCCCTGGCGCGCGCCCTCGTCGTCGAAGGACTCGGCGAACAGGCCCCGGTCGTAGAAGGGACGGCGATAGCAGCGGTCGTGGATCGACTCGCCGAAGAAGGCCAGCGGCCGCCGGTAGGCGTCGAGCTCGGGCAGTCGACCGAAGGTCAGGTAATGCGCCAGCACCCCGGTGATCGCCATCGGGATCGGCGGACAGCCGGAGATGTTGACGATCGGCTTGTCGTGCACCAGCTCCATCACCGCGCGCGCGCCGGTGGGGTTGGGGGCGGCGCGCGGCAGTCCGCCGAAGGCGGCGCAGGTGCCCACCGCGATCACCGCCGCGGCATGCTCCACGGTCTCCATCAGGATCGCGTGATTGCTGTGACCGGCGACGGTGGAATAGCCGGGGTTGGCCTCCGGACCGGGGATGGAGCCGTCGACCACCACCAGATAGGCCCCGGCATTGTCGCGCATCGCCTGCAGCCGTGCGGCCTCGGCCGCTTCGCCCGAGGCCGCCTGCAGGGTGTGGTGGTAGTCGAGCGAGATCGCCTCGAAGATCAGCCCCTCGAGGGTCGGGGCGTGGCTGCGGGTGAGCGACTCGGTGCAGCCGGTGCACTCCTGGAAGGAGAGCCAGATCACCGAGGGGCGGCGCGCCGCCTCCAGCGCCTCGGCGATCCTCGGGATCAGGCTCGGCGGCAGCGCCATCAGCGAGGCGGTGGCAGCGCAGAACTTGAGAAAACCACGCCGCGAGACCCCTTGGGCACGCAGCTGCTCGGCGAGTGTCTGGGAGGCGGCCATGATCCCTCCTCGTGGCGTCAGGACGGTGGAGACGGGTCGCCTGCGCCGGCCAGCCCGGCGTCGAGGCGCTGCAGACCAGCGCTGAGCGTGGCCCGATCGGTGCGCAGGATCTGCGGGACGGTGGCGATCTCGAGATGCAGCGCGAGCCGCTGGTCGTCGGCGTCGCGGTAGTCGACGACCCACACCCCGGCGATGGCCGACTCGTGGACCCGGGTCGGTCCCATGGCCTCGATCCGCGCCTCGACCTCGCCGCGACCGATGAAGGCCAGCAGCTGGTCGATCAGCGTGGCGTCGAGCGGCAGGGCATGGAGGTCGATGCGGTGTTCGCCGCCATCGGCGACGAGCCGGGCGAGCGCGTGGCGCACCTCATGGAGCAGCGGGACCAGTGGTCCGGGCAGGGGGGGGAGAGCGTCCGTGTCCGTGTCCCCGGCGGGGGCGATGGATTCCAGTGTGGGCATGTCGCTCACCTCGGACTGACCTTGGGAGGGAGTTTAGGCGCTTTGTCTGCGTTTCGAGTTGACTTGGCGCAGCTATTTAAGAAGGTTAGCAAGCTCCAATATAGTGAGTGTCTCGCGGGGTTATTCATCGTCCCAACGTCTGAGCAGGGCGTGAACCGCGGCGATGGCGCCGGGCAGCGCGGCCTCGACCGAGAGGCTCAGGTGTTCGCCCCAGTCGATCCGCTCGGGCTCGATGGCCACCAGCGCGCGCGGCTGCGGCAGGCTGTCGGTGAGCCGGGTGATGTCGAGCAGATCGGCGAGCCCGACCTCGTGCACGCTGCTGGCGTGGGCGCGCAGATGCGCATCCATCGCCGCGTCCTCGAACACCCGGATGGTGCCGGGGGGCTCGCCCAGGGTGGCGACATCGACCACGATCAGCCGCGCGAAGGCGGCGATGTCGGTGGCTAGGGTGAATCCCAGGGTGCCGCCGTCGAGACAGCGGAAGGGCGCGCCCGGGCCGGACTCGACCTCGAGCCGGCGGACCAGGCGCGGGCCGAGGCCCTCGTCGCTGAGCAGCAGGTTGCCGATGCCGAGGATCAGGGTATCGGGTTCGCGGGGTGGCGGTGATGGGGGCTGATGCATGGTCTGGGTCCATCCTGGTTGGATGCGGGCGCGCCGTGCTGGAGAGACGGCCTCGGGCCGTCGGGAGAGAACAGATGTGTTTCGGGATACCGATGCGGATCCGCGCGATCGACGGTCTGGTCGCCCACTGCGAGGCCGGGGGCGTGGAGCGACAGGCCAGCCTGTTGATGCTGGCGCACGAGCCGCTCGTCGTCGGCGACTACGTGGTGGTCCACCTGGGGCACGCGATCGAACGGGTCGATCCCGAGGCCGCCGCCGAGGCCTGGCGTCTCTACGACGAGATGCTGGCGGCGGGACGGGAGTAGCGGGCCGCTCAGCCCTGGACCTCGCGGGCGAGCGCGTATTGCGCCTCGACCTCGGCGGACTCCGACTGCGTATCGTCCTCCATCATCGCGCAGTTGATCGCCATGCGTGCCTGCACCGCCGCCTTCCAGGCGGGGTTGCGGGCATCGCGACGTACGTCCTCGGGGGCGAGCGCGGCGCTGGCGGCGGCGGCGACGAAGTGCTCGGCCTGGGCCATCCAGTCGGTGTCCTTGCCACAGTCGGTATAGGTGCGGGTGGCGTGCGCCTTGGCGATGCGGAAGGCCTCGGCGAGCGCCTCCGGGGGGCTGGCCGGATCGACCCCGGTGGCGATCGCCTGATGGACGCGCGCATCGCTGCACAGCGCGCCGACACGCTCGGCGAAGCGGCAACCGAGGACGCGTCGCTCGCGATGCGTGAGCGCGTCGAGCGCGGCGCGAAGGTCCTGGTCGGTCTCGATACGGATGGCCATGATCGGCTCCTCGAGTTGGCGGGTGAAGGACCGGCTGAGATCGCGTCAAGAATATCAGTAAATGATCATATTGCCAGCCGCCAGCCGCCAGCCGCCAGCCGCCAGCCGCCAGCCGCCAGCCGCCAGCCGCCAGCCGCAGTCTGCCCTCGATCGCTGGGCGTAGGGACGGGGCGGCAAGCGCGCGCCGTCGTTGCGGATACAGGCCCACTGGAGGCTGGCGGCTGATAGCTGGCGACTTTATGCGAGGATAGGGACAGTGGCCGGGTGTGCCCCGGTCGCGGGTGTCTTCCTCCCCGTCTGGAATCGAGTCTATGAACAGAACCGTCTTCTTCGTCTCCGAGAGCACCGGCATCACCGCCGAGACCCTTGGCCACAGCCTGCTGTCGCAGTTCGACACCGTCGACTTCGAGCAGGTCTACATGCCCTACATCAACACCGAGATGCGCGCCAAGGCGCTCACCCAGCGGATGCAGGAGGCGGCCGAGCGCGACGGGGTGCGACCGATCGTCTTCGCCACCATGCTCAACGACGAGATCCGCGACATCCTCAAGACCGGCAACTGCTTCTACATGGAGCTGTTCGAGGGCTTCGTCGAGCCGCTCTCGGCCGAACTCGGGGTCTCGCCGAGTCGCGAGTCCGGGCGCAGCCACGCCATCACCCGACCGAACTTCTACACCAAGCGGATCGAGGCGATCAATTTCGCCATGGCCAACGACGACGGCGTGCGCCCCGACAACCTGAGCCGCGCCGACGTGGTGCTGCTCGGCGTCTCGCGCTCGGGCAAGACCCCGATCTGTCTCTATCTGGCGATGCACTACGGGCTGCGTGCGGCCAACTACCCGATCACCGAGGAGGACTTCGAGCACGGCGACGTGCCCAAGCAGGTGTGGGACTGTCGCGACAAGCTGTTCGCGCTGATCATCGACCCCCAGCGCCTGCAGCTGATCCGCGAGGAGCGTCGCCCCGGCAGTCCCTATGCCTCGCTGTCGAAGTGCCAGCAGGATCTGCGTCAGGCGCAGCAGATCTTCCGCCGTCTCCAGGTGCCGGTGATCAACACCACCAGCCAGTCGATCGAGGAGGTCTCGGCGCAGATCATCAAGAGCTTCAAGGAAAACCAGGAGCGACCGCTGGCGCTACGGGTACGCTGAGCGCGTGGGCGGGCCACGCCCGCCCGATCCCGTTTGGGTGTTGAATAAGCATTTAAAGATATTTTAAATTGCCGATTAACCCCTGATCCGAACAGGGTTTCGACCGCCGCTGTCGAGACGCGCGTGCCGGCTGACCGGCGCGGTTGCGGGCTGCTTTGGCGGTCCTGATAATGACTTGCAGGCACGACCATGCACGTGTCGAGACGAGGACGAGAAGGGACAGACGCGAATGAAGATAGGCATTCCCATGGAGCGCCGTCCCGGCGAGGCCCGCGTGGCCTCGACCCCGGAGGTGGTGCGCAAGCTGGTGGCCAAGGGCCTGGAGGTCTGGGTCGAGGAGGGCGCCGGTGCGCGCGCCGGTTACCCCGATGCGGACTATGCCGAGGCCGGTGCGAGCCTCGGCGCGCGCGAGACGGTCTACGACGCCGACCTGGTGCTCAAGGTGCGCCGCCCCGAGCCCGATGAGGTCGCGCTGATGCGCCGCGGCGCGCGTTATCTCGGCTTTCTGGAGAGTTGCGGCGAGGACGACCTGCTGGCGGCGATGCAGGCGCGCGAGCTGCTGGTCTTCCCGCTCGAGCGGATGCCGCGCACCTCGCGCGCGCAGTCGATGGACGCGCTCTCCTCGCAGAGCAGCATCGCCGGCTATCGCGCCACCCTCGAGGCGGCGAGCCGCTACGGGCGCTTCTTCCCGATGATGATGACCTCGGCCGGCTCGGCCAAGCCGGCGCGGCTGGTGGTGCTCGGCGCCGGGGTCGCGGGGCTGCAGGCGATCGCCACCGCACGGCGGCTCGGCGCCGATGTCCACGCCTATGACGTGCGCCCCGAGACCCACGAACAGATCCGCTCGCTCGGCGCGCGCCCGATCGAGCTCGATCTCGGCGAGAGCGGCGCCGGCGAGGGCGGCTACGCCCGCGAACTCTCCGACGAGGCCAAGGCCCGCCAGCAGGCCGCGCTCGCCGACGAGCTGGCGCGCGCCCAGGTGATCATCACCACCGCGCAGATCCCCTGTCGCCAGGCCCCCATGCTGATCCCGGAGACGGTGGTCGAGCGCATGCGCCCGGGCTCGGTGATCGTCGATCTGGCCGCCGCCAGTGGCGGCAACTGCCCGCTCACCGTCGCCGACGAGGTCGTCGAGCGTCACGGCGTCACCCTGGTCGGGCTGACCAACTACCCGGCACTGCTCGCCGCCGACGCCAGCGCCTTCTACGCGCGCAACCTCGCCAACCTGCTCGAGCTGATGATCGAGACCGGGGCGTCCGGACCCCAGCTCAGGGACCCGGCGGACGACGAGATCACCGCCGCGATGGTGGCGCGCGCCGACTGAGCGCGCGCCCGCCATCCGTCCATCCATTGCCAACGGAGAGACTCATGCCCGAGTTGCTCGATCCAACCATCATCGCGCTCTATGTCTTCATCCTCGCCTGCTTCATCGGCTACTGGGTGGTGTGGGGCGTGACCCCCTCGCTGCACACCCCGCTGGTGGCGCTCACCAACGCCATCTCCGGCATCGTGCTGATCGGCGCGCTGCTGGTCGCCGGTGACCCCGAGGCCGGGCTGCTGACCCAGTTGCTCGGTTTCCTCGCGGTGCTGCTCGCCTCGATCAACGTCTTCGGCGGCTTCCTGGTGACGCACCGCATGCTCTCCATGTTCAAGAAGAAGCGATAGGGACGGCATTTCGATGGAGCTTTCAGTCAATCATCAGGCGCTGGCCTATCTCGCCGCGGCCGTCCTCTTCATCCTCGGGCTCAAGGGGCTGACCCACCCGGCCACCGCGCGACGCGGCAACCTCTACGCCATGCTCGGCATGGTGATCGCCATCGCCGCCACCCTGCTCGGCGCTCAGGTGCAGTCCTACGGCTTCATCATCGCCGGCATCGCCATCGGCGCGGTGATCGGCGCGGTGGTCGCGGTGCGTATCCAGATGACCGCGATGCCGCAGCTGGTCGCGGCGCTGCACAGCTTCGTCGGCATGGCCGCGGTGCTGGTCGGCATTGGCACCTTCCTCGAGCGCAGCGCCAGCGGCGGGCTCGACGCCCTGCTGATGAGCGAGATCTCGGCCGGGGTGGTGATCGGCGCGATCACCTTCACCGGTTCGGTGATCGCCTTCGGCAAGCTCCAGGGGCTGATCGGCGGCGCCCCGGTGCGCTTTGCCGGGCAGCATCTGCTCAATGCCCTGATCGCGCTGGCGACGGTGGCGCTGGCGGTGCACTTCGCGCTCACCGGCAGCCTGCTCTCGCTGCTGCTGATGACCCTGCTCGCGCTGCTGCTCGGTTTCACGCTGATCATCCCCATCGGCGGCGCCGACATGCCGGTGATCATCTCGATGCTCAACAGCTACTCCGGCTGGGCGGCGGCGGCCACCGGCTTCACCCTGCACAACAACCTGCTGATCATCGTCGGTGCGCTGGTCGGCTGCTCCGGCGCCATCCTCTCCTTCATCATGTGCCGGGCGATGAACCGCTCGATCCTCAACGTCGTCTTCGGCGGTTTCGGCAGCAGCGGCGGTGGCGGCGGCGAGAGCGCCGGCGCCCAGGCCGCCGAGCGCGGGGTCAAGTCGGCGGCGGTCGAGGACGCCGTCTACTGGATGGAGGACGCCGCGCGGGTGATCGTGGTGCCCGGTTACGGCATGGCCGTCGCCCAGGCCCAGCACGCGCTCAAGGAGCTGATGCAGCAGCTCGAGGGGCGCGGGGTGGAGGTGCGCTTTGCCATCCACCCGGTCGCCGGGCGGATGCCGGGGCACATGAACGTGCTGCTCGCCGAAGCGGACATCCCCTACGAAAACGTCCAGGAGATGGACGAGATCAACCCCGACTTCCCCGGCACCGACGTGGTGCTGGTGGTCGGCGCCAACGATGTGGTCAACCCCGCCGCGCGCGAGGACGCCTCCAGCCCGATCTACGGCATGCCGATCCTCGAGGCCGGTCGCGCGCGCCAGGTCTACTTCCTCAAGCGCTCGATGCGTCCCGGCTACTCCGGCGTCGACAACCTGCTCTTCTACCAGGACAACACCTCGCTGATCTTCGGCGACGCCAAGGACACCATCGAGGCGATCAACGCCGCGCTCAAGGGCGGCGGGCACTGAGACCCCGGCAGGGTCGCCCGGGCCCCGTGCGGGGCCCGGGTGCCCGCTTCGAACAGGTCGGGTCGGCCGAGACTGATCTGGCGCGGCTGGTCGTCTACTCTGGCTCGCCTCACTGTTCGATGGCGGGGTTGCTGTCGGGTCGGTTGTGTCTCTCTGCGCCAGTCTTGTCTGCCCCGTGTGATTCGCGCCAACGTCCTCGACTGCATCCGTTAACCCCGAGCGGCTATGCTGTGCGCTCACGGGGCGGGGTGCGTGGCCGGGGAGGGCGCGTATCCTGTTGATCCCGTCCCCTTCGATGTCGCGCGCTTTGGCGCGGCGACTGCAAGACGAGAGCGAAGATGAATCAAGATTACGTCAACAAGACCGTGGTGCTGTTGCTGGCGCTGGGGATCTCGGCGCTGTTCCTGACGATGATCCAGCCCTTTCTGATGGCGCTGTTCCTCGCCGGGCTGTTCAGCGCGCTGGCCAGGCCGCTGTTTCTGAGGTTGCAGACGCGCTTCTCCGGGCGGCGTCATCTGGCCTCGATGACGACCCTGCTGATCATGGCGGTGGTGGTGCTGATCCCGCTCGGGGTGCTGTTCTGGGTGCTGTTGGCGCAGGCGCTCGATGTCAGCCACGCCATCGGCGAGTGGTTCAAGGGCTCGCTGCAGGACCCCGGCGTGCTCGCCGATCATCTGCACCGCCTGCCCTTCTACGATCAGCTGATGGTCTACGAGGACGAGATCCTCGGCCAGCTCGGCAATGCCACCACCGCGCTCAGCAAGCTGCTGGTGGAGTGGGTCTCGGGGGTGACGCTGGGGACGGCGAACTTCGTCTTCATGACCTTCGTGCTGCTCTACAGCATGTACTTCCTGCAGATGGACGGGTCCAAGCTGATCGAGCGCATCCTCTACTACCTGCCGCTCAAGACCAGCGACGAGCGGGTGATGCTGGAGAAGTTCACCTCGGTGACCCGCGCCACGCTCAAGGGCTCGCTGCTGATCGGGTTGTTGCAGGGGACGCTCGCGGGGATCGCCTTCGCCGTCGCCGGCATCGACAACGCGGTGTTCTGGGGCACGGTGATGGCGGTGCTGTCGGTGATCCCCAACGTCGGCGCGGCGCTGGTGTGGGCGCCGGCGGTGGCGATCCTGGTGGTGCAGGGCGATGTGGTGACCGGGGTGACGCTGGGGCTGTTCTGCGGCCTGGTGGTCGGCTCGCTCGACAACCTGCTGCGCCCGGTGCTGGTCGGCAAGGATACCAAGATGCACGAGCTGATGATCTTCTTCGGCACCCTCGGCGGCATCTTCATGTTCGGGCTGGCGGGGATCTTCATCGGCCCGGTGGTGGCCTCGCTGTTCATCTCGGTGTGGGAGATGTACGGGGTCGAGTTCGCCGAGGTGCTGCCCGACGTCGAGGAGGTGCTGGAGGGCATCGACCTGATCGAGGAGCCGCCGACCGCCCCCGAGCCCGCGCCGAGCGAGACAGGCGGCGATCAGGACGACGCCGCAGGGCGCTGAACGGGCATGAAAAAACCCCGGCCGCCGTGGCGGTCCGGGGTTCGTTGCGACCGGCGCCGCGGCGCCGGTGCGGGGTCGACCTCAGAGGGTCTTGGCCTGTTCGGCCAGGTAGAGCCAGGTGTCGATCACGGTGTCGGGGTTGAGCGAGATGCTGCTGATCCCCTGCTTGAGCAGCCAGTCGGCGAAGTCCTTGTGGTCCGACGGGCCCTGGCCGCAGATGCCGACGTACTTGCCCTTGGCGCGGCAGGCGGCGATCGACATGGCGAGCATCTTCTTCACCGCCGGGTCGCGCTCGTCGAAGTAGTCGGCGACCAGACCGGAGTCGCGGTCGAGCCCCAGGGTGAGCTGGGTCATGTCGTTGGAGCCGATCGAGAAGCCGTCGAAGTACTCGAGGAACTCGTCGGCCAGCACCGCGTTGGAGGGCAGCTCGCACATCATGATCAGGCGCAGCCCGTTCTTGCCGCGCTCCAGACCCTGGGCGGCGAGCGCCTCGCTGACCGCCTTGGCCTGACCGAGGGTGCGCACGAACGGGATCATGATCTCGACATTGGTCAGGCCCATGTCGTCACGCACCCGCTTGAGCGCCTCGCACTCCATCTCGAAGCACTCGCGGAAGTGATCGGCGACGTAGCGCCCGGCGCCACGGAAGCCGATCATCGGGTTCTCTTCCTCGGGCTCGTAGCGCGGACCGGCGATGAGGTTGGCGTACTCGTTGGACTTGAAGTCCGACATGCGCACGATCACCGAGTTGGGCGCGAAGGCCGCGGCGAGGGTGGAGATGCCCTCGGCGAGCTTGGCGACGTAGAACTCGCGCGGGCTGTCGTAGGCGGCGATGCGCGGGGCGATCTGGGCGCGCAGCTCCTCGGGCAGCTGGTCGTACTCGAGCAGCGCCTTGGGGTGGATGCCGATCATGTTGTTGATGATGAACTCGAGTCGCGCCAGACCGATACCCGCGTTGGGGGTGGCGGCGAAGGCGAAGGCCCGGTCGGGGTTGCCGACGTTCATCATGATCTTGACCGGGATCTCTGGCATGGCCGAGAGCTCGATGCGCTTGTGCTCGAACGCCAGCTTGCCGTTGTAGATGAAGCCGGTGTCGCCCTCGGCGCAGCTGACGGTCACCGCCTGGCCGTCCTTGACCACATCGGTGGCGTTGTTGCAGCCGACCACCGCGGGGACGCCCAGCTCGCGGGCGATGATGGCGGCGTGGCAGGTGCGCCCGCCACGGTTGGTGACGATGGCCGCGGCGCGCTTCATCACCGGCTCCCAGTCGGGGTCGGTCATGTCGGTGATGAGCACATCACCGGGCTCGACACGGTGCATGTCGGCGATGCTGTTGACGATCTTGGCAGCACCCGCGCCGATGCGGTTGCCGATGCTGCGTCCGGTGGTGAGCACCTCGCCCTTCTCTTGCAGGGTGTAGCGCTCGATGACGTTGCCCGAGCGGCTCTGCACCGTCTCGGGACGGGCCTGGACGACGTAGAGACGCCCGTCGATACCGTCCTTCGCCCACTCGATGTCCATCGGGCGGCCGTAGTGGCGCTCGATCAGCAGCGCCTGCTTGGCCAGCGCCTCGACCTCGGCATCGCTGATGCTGAAGCGTTGCTGGTCGGCCTCGGGCACCGGCTCGGTGCGCACCAGCTGGTCGCTGTCGGCGTCGCTGTAGACCATGCGCACGGCCTTGTCGCCGACGCTGCGACGCAGGATCGCCGGGCGACCGGCCTCGAGGGTCGGCTTGTGGACGTAGAACTCGTCGGGGTTGACCGCGCCCTGCACCACCATCTCGCCGAGACCGTAGCTGGCGGTGATGAACACCGCGTCGCGGAAGCCGGACTCGGTGTCGAGGGTGAACATCACGCCGGAGGCGGCGAGGTCACTGCGCACCATACGCTGGATGCCGGCCGAGAGCGCGACGTTGTGGTGCTCGAAGCCCTGGTGGACACGGTAGGAGATGGCGCGGTCGTTGAACAGGGAGGCGAAGACCTCCTTGATCCGATGCTTGATGCTGTCGAGGCCCTGGACGTTGAGGAAGGTCTCCTGCTGTCCGGCGAAGGAGGCATCGGGCAGGTCCTCGGCGGTGGCCGAGGAACGCACCGCCCAGGACACCGCATCGCTGCCGGCCTCTTCGACCAGCTTGGCGTAGGCGGCGTCGATGGCCGACTCCAGCCCCTCGGGGAAGGGCTGCTCCATCACCCAACCGCGGATGCGCGGGCCGACCTCGGCGAGGGCGGCGACATCGTCGACGTCGAGCGCGTCGAGCGCCTCCCGGATGCGCGCATCCAGCCCGTCCTTGGCGAGGAACTCGCGATAGGCCTCGGCTGTGGTGGCAAATCCGCCCGGCACCTGGACACCGACATCGGTCAGGTTCTGGATCATCTCGCCCAGGGAGGCGTTCTTGCCACCGACGATGGGCACGTCATCCATCCCGAGGTCGCTCAGCCAGCGGACGTAGTCGGTCATTGTGTTCTTTCTCCGGTCTTAGAGGTTGCGCCGCCCGGGCGTTGGCCGGGCGGTCGCGGTTCGTTGCGAGGTGAACGATAAAGCGGGCACGACCCACAGATGACGGCAGGTTTGATCGATCAGCCCCAGAAGAATCATAGGAATATAACGTATCGCCCGCATGACCGTCCCGGCGCTCAGTCAATAGTAAGTATTGTCTGAGTCAAGCCTTGATCGGCCCGTCACCCCGCGCCGCGGCTCTCTGGGCTGGGTGATTCTCCCTTGAACCCTTGCGCCTATTCAGGCAGCCTAGGCAGGCTATACAAACACTCATCGCATGTTGTCGCCCCTGACATCCTGCACGTTCACGAAAGAGGACCAGTTTGATGAATGAGAGCGCGACCCGGCTCGCGAAGGCGAGGGAATCTTTAGAAACGGTCGACATTGGGAAGATACTCGTCTGGGCAGTGGGTATCGCCGTGATCTGCGGCGGTATCTATGTCGCCGTCGCGGAGAAGCGTGCGGAGAACCGGGTTGAGCCCTCTCCGGTTGAGGTGGCCGAGCATCTTGCCCCGATCGGCAGTGTGAAGCTCACCCCCGCGCCCGAGCCGGCCCCGGCGCCTGCCGCCCCGGCTGAAGAGGTCGCGGCGCCGGCCGAGGCTGCAGCGGTTGAAACGACCGCTGCCGCCGAGGAGGCCCCGGCTGCCGAGGCTGCGCCCGAGGTTGCCGAGGAGGCTGCCCCGGCCGAGGAGAGCGCCCCGGCTGAGCCGGCGGTGATCTCGAAGCCACGTCCGGCCTGGATGGAGCACATGGCTCCGCTCAAGCCGAAGGCCGAGGAGCCTGCTGCTGCTGAGCCTGCCGTCGCCGAGGCCGCCGAGGAGAGCGCCGCACCGGCCGAGGCAGAGGCTGCCGAGCCTGCCGTCGTCGAGGCCGCCGAGGAGGCGCCTGTCGCCGCTGAGGAGACCGCCGCACCGGCTGAGGCCGAGGCTGCCGAGCCTGCCGTCGTCGAGGCCGCCGAGGAGGCGCCTGTCGCCGCCGAGGAGACCGCTGCACCGACTGAGGCAGAGGCTGCCGAGCCTGCCGTCGTCGAGGCCGCCGAGGAGGCGCCTGTCGCCGCTGAGGAGGAGAGCGCTGCACCGGCTGAGGCCGAGGCTGCTGAGCCTGCCGTCGCCGAGGCCACCGAGGAGGCGCCTGTCGCCGCTGAGGAGGAGAGCGCTGCACCGGCCGAGGCAGAGGCTGCCGAGCCTGCCGTCGTCGAGGCCACCGAGGAGGCGCCTGTCGCCGCTGAGGAGACCGCTGCACCGGCCGAGGCAGAGGCTGCCGAGCCTGCCGTTGCCGAGACCGCCGAGGAAGCGCCTGTCGCTGCTGAGGAGGCCGCTGCCGAGCCGGTCGCCGAGGAGCCTGCGCCTGCCGCCAAGCCGATCAACAAGCCGATGCCGGCCTGGATGATCCACTTCCAGTCGCGTTGATCCCCGCCGTCGTCGGACCGTCCGTCTGGTCGGTCCGATGGCACTTCGATCAGGCCGTCCCCCCGATGGCCTGATCGCCTCTCGAACAAGACCCTATCGATCCGTCGATACCGACGTGCACGATTCGTCGGGCGTGTTCGCGTGCCCGACAGATGCATGCGCCGGCGACGTCATGCGGTGTTGCTTGTCCTGGGTTGGGGGAGATCGCGCGCCGCGCACCCTGATGGCCGCGACGCGCGTCGGCTCAACGCTTCTTCGGCGGGAGCAGGTCGGTGATCGAGCCGTGCGCCATCTCGGCGGCCAGCCCGATGGTCTCGTTGAGCGTCGGATGGGGGTGGATGGTGAGGGCGATGTCCTCCATGTCGGCGCCCATCTCGAGCGCGAGCACCGCCTCGCCGATCAGCTCACCGGCGTTGGGACCGACGATCCCGGCGCCGAGGATGCGCTTGGTCTCGGGGTCGAACAGCAGCTTGGTCATGCCCTCGGTGCGATGGATGCCGAGCGCACGACCGCTCGCCGCCCAGGGGAAGACCCCCTTCTCGTAGGCGATACCCTCGGCCTTGGCCTTGGTCTCGGTCAGGCCCATCCAGGCGACCTCGGGGTCGGTATAGGCCACCGAGGGGATGGTGAGCGGGTCGAACAGCGCCGGCTGGCCGGCGATCACCTCGGCGGCGACCTTGGCCTCGTGGGTGGCCTTGTGGGCGAGCATCGGGCCGCCGACCACATCGCCGATGGCATGGATGTGCGGCACATTGGTGCGCATGTGCTGATCGACCTTGATGAAGCCGTGCTGGTCGACCTCGACGCCCGCCGCCTCGGCGTCGATCAGCGCGCCATTGGGGCGCCGACCGACGGCGACCAGCACCTTGTCGTAGGTCTCCTCGCCGTCGTGCTTGCCCTCGAAGCGGACCTGGATGCCGTCATCGGCGGCGGTCATCGCCGCGACCTTGGTCTCGAGCATCAGCTTGCGATAGCGCTTCTTGGCGACCTTCTCGAAGCTGCGCACGAGATCGGCGTCGCATCCCGGCATCAGCTGCGACTGCAGCTCGACCACGTCGATCTCGGTGCCGAGCGCGGCGTAGACGGTGGCCATCTCCAGTCCGATGATGCCGCCGCCGACGATCAGCATCCGCTCGGGGATGTCGCGGATCTCGAGCGCGTCGGTCGAGTCCATCACCCGCGGGTCGTCGTGCGGGAAGCCGGGGATGGTCATCGGCGAGGAGCCGCAGGCGATGATGCAGTGATCGAAGCGCACGCGTCGCTCGCCCTCGGCGGTGTCGACGACGATGCGGTTGGGGCCGCTGAAGCGGCCCGTGCCCTGGATGACCTCGACGCCGCGCTGCTTGGCCATGCCGGCCAGTCCGCTGGTGAGCTTGGCCACCACCTTGTCCTTGCCGGTGCGCATCTTGTCGAGATCGATCTCGGGTGCGGCGAAGGTCACGCCCATGGCGCCGAGTTCCTTGGCCTCGTTGATGATCGCGGCGGTGTGCAGCAGCGCCTTGGAGGGGATGCAGCCGACGTTGAGACAGACCCCGCCGAGGGTCGCGTGACGCTCGATCAGGGTGACGCGCTTGCCCAGGTCGGCGGCGCGGAAGGCGGCGCTGTAGCCGCCGGGGCCGGCACCCAGCACCACCACCTCGGTGACCTGCTCAGCGGGGTCCGTAGTGGTGTCTGGAGCCGGCTCAGTGCCTGCCGCCAGCGGCGCCAGGGTCAGGATGGTGGCGCCCTGCGAGACCCGGTCACCGACGCCGAGATGGATCTCCTGGACACGTCCGGCGGCGGGGGCGGGGATCTCCATGGTGGCCTTCTCGCTCTCCAGGGTGATCAGCGAGGTCTCCTGCTGCACGCTGTCGCCAGGGGCGACCAGGACCTCGATGACCTCCACATCCTTGAAATCCCCGATGTCCGGGACCGTGACCTTGATGGTGTCGCTCATAGTGTGCTTGCTTCTCGATGGGCCGCGATGGGCGCTCTATGGGTGGTCGGGTTCGGCGCCTCATCCTATACGATCCCGGGGGCCAGGCGAAGGCTGACCCCGAGGATCAGGGGGTCATAGCAGCAACTCGCGGATGTCGCCGAGCAGGTCGCCGAGCAGGGTGGTGAAGCGGGCCGCATCGGCGCCGTCGACCACCCGGTGGTCGTAGGAGAGCGAGAGCGGCAGCAGCAGGCGGGGGACGAAGCGCTCGCCGTCCCACACCGGTCGGGTGGCGGCGCGGGAGACGCCGAGGATGGCCACCTCCGGGGCGTTGACGATGGGGGTGAAGGCGGTGCCGCCGATGCCTCCGAGGCTGGAGATGGTGAAGCAGCCGCCCTGCATCTCGTCGGGGCGCAGTCGTTGGGCGCGGGCGCGGGCGCCGAGATCGGCCAGCTCGCCGGCGAGGGTGCGCAGCCCCTTGCGATCGACGTCGCGCACCACCGGCACCATCAGCCCGTTGGGGGTGTCGACGGCCACGCCGATATGGGTGTAGTGCTTGTGGATGAGGTGCTCGCCGTCGGCGTCGAGCGAGGCCTTGAGCAGCGGCATCCGGGTCAGCGCGGTGGCCACCGCCTTGAGCAGGAAGGGGATCAGGGTGAGCCTGACCGAGGCGTCGTCGGGGTCGGTCTTGTGGGCGGCGCGGAAGGCCTCGAGCTCGGTGATGTCGGCCTCGTCGAACTGGGTGACGTGAGGGATGCCGGTCCAGCTCTGGTGCAGGTGGCGCGCGCTGATCCTGCGGATGCGTCCGAGTTCGACCCGCTCGACGGGGCCGAACCGGCCGTGGTCGATCGCCGGCGCCGGCGTCGCAGCGACCGTCGCCGGCGAGGCGGTGGAGTGGCTGGACGGCTCGGCGATGGTGAGGCTGCGCTTGACGAAGGCGCGTACGTCCTCCTTGAGTACGCGCCCCTTGGGACCTGTCCCCTTGACCACGTCGAGATCGACGCCGAGTTCGCGGGCGAAGCGCCGCACCGCCGGGCTGGCGTGGGCCTTGCGCCCCCGGGCGATCGCGGCGACGTCCTCGGGGCGTGGCAGCACCGGGGCCTTGCGCGGCGCCGTCTCGCCCGGCTGCGGCGCGGTGGTGGGCGCGGCTGGTGGCGTGTTGTCGGCGTTTGGGCGCGTCGGCTCGGGCGTTGCGGGCGCGTCGGTCTCGGCGGGGGCATCGGCGCGCAGCATCAGGATCAGGTCGCCGGTGTTGAGGGTATCACCGACGGCGACCGCCAGCTCGCTGACCACCCCGGCGGCGGGGGCGGGGATCTCCATGGTCGCCTTGTCGCTCTCCAGGGTGAGCAGCGACTGGTCGAGCTCGACCCGGTCGCCGGGCGCGACCAGCACCTCGATCACCGGGATCTCGGAGAAGTCGCCGATGTCGGGCAGCAGCACCGCGGTGTCCTCGGTCGCCGTTGCCGTGGGTGGCGTGCCCGTGACCGGTTCCCGTGCCGCTGGCGCGTCCTCTGGCGCGGGGGTGGGCGGTGCTGCCTCGCGCGCAGGCTGTGGTGCGGCGGTGGGCGTCTGCGCCGGGGTGTCGGTCGGGCGGATGCTGAGTAACGGCGCGCCCATGCTCACCCGGTCGCCGACGGCGACCTTGAGGCGCTCGACCACCCCGGCGCGCGGCGCCGGGATCTCGATCGTCGCCTTGTCGCTCTCCAGGGTGAGGATGGATTGCTCCGCCTCGATACGATCGCCGGGGGCGACCAGGATCTCGATGATCTCGACGTCGGTGAAGTCCCCGATGTCGGGCAACAGGATGTCTTCGACGGTGGCCACTCGATGTCCTCCAATGCTGTGCGGGCGGTCTCAGACCGTCGTCGGGTTGGGCTTCTCCGGGTCGATCCGGTAGCGTTCGATCGCCTCGCTGACCCGCGCCGGTGGGATGGTGCCGGCGTCGGCGAGGGCCTTGAGCGCGGCCAGCGCGACATAGTGGCGATTGACCTCGAAGAAGCGGCGCAGCTGGCTGCGGGTATCGCTGCGCCCGAAGCCATCGGTGCCGAGGGTGACATAGGCGCGCGGGACGTGCGGGCGGATCTGCTCGGCATAGGCGCGGATATAGTCGGTGGCGGCGATCACCGGTCCTTCGGTGGCGCCGAGCTGGGTCTCGACATAGCTGGTGCGCGGGGGCTGCTCGGGGTGGAGTCGGTTCCAGCGCTCGGCGTCGATACCGTCGCGGCGCAGTTCGTTGAAGCTGGTCACGCTCCACACGTCGGCGGCGATGTCGAAGTCGCGCGCCAGCAGCTCGGCGGCGGCGAGGGTCTCGCGGAGGATGGCGCCGGCGCCGAGCAGCTGTACCCGGTGCACGCCCTGCTCGACGACATGGACGCGATGCAGCCCCTTGAGGATGCCGGTCTCGGCGCCTTCGGACATCGGCGGCTGGACGTAGTTCTCGTTCATCGCGGTGATGTAGTAGAAGCGATCCTCCTGCGCCTGGTACATCCGTCGCATCCCGTCCTGCACGATCACCGCCAGCTCGTAGGCGTAGGCGGGGTCGTAGGTGATGCAGTTGGGGATGGTGGCGGCGAGCACCGGGCTGTGACCGTCCTGGTGCTGCAGCCCCTCGCCGGCGAGGGTGGTGCGCCCGGCGGTGCCGCCGATGAGGAAGCCGCGCGCGCGCATGTCGCCGGCGGCCCAGGCCAGATCGCCGATGCGCTGGAAGCCGAACATCGAGTAGTAGATGTAGAAGGGGATCATGCTCTGGCCGTGGTTGGCGTAGGCCGTGGCCGCGGCGATCCAGGAGGACATGGCGCCGGCCTCGTTGATCCCCTCCTGGAGGATCTGCCCCTGCTTGTCCTCGCGGTAGAACATCACCTGATCGGCGTCGACCGGCTCGTAGAGCTGCCCCTGCGAGGAGTAGATGCCGAGCTGGCGGAACATCCCCTCCATGCCGAAGGTGCGCGCCTCGTCGGGGACGATGGGGACGACATAACGGCCGATTCCGGGGTCGCGGATGATCAGGGTGAGCAGCCGCACGAAGGCCATGGTGGTCGACATCTCCTTCTCGCCGCTGCCCTGCAGCAGCGACTCGAAGCGCTCCAGCGGCGGGATCTCGAGCGCCGGGGCCTCGACCTTGCGCGCCGGCAGGTGGCCGCCGCGCTGGGCCTCGCGCTCGCGCAGATAGGCCATCTCGGGGCTGTCGTCGGCGGGTTTGTAGAAGGGCGCGGCACCGATCTGGTCGTCGGAGATGGGGATGTTGAAGCGATCGCGGAAGGCCTTGAGCGCGACCTCGCCCATCTTCTTCTGCGAGTGGGTGATGTTCATGCCTTCGCCGGCCACGCCCATGCCGTAGCCCTTGACCGTCTTGGCAAGGATCACGGTGGGCTTGCCGTTCGCCGTGGTCGCCGCGAGATAGGCGTTGTAGACCTTGATCGGGTCGTGTCCGCCGCGATTGAGTCGCCAGATGTCCTCGTCGGTCATGTTGGCGACCAGTTCCTTGAGCTCGGGATACTTGCCGAAGAAGTGCTCGCGGGTATAGGCGCCGCCCTTGGCCTTGTAGGCCTGATAGTCGCCGTCGACGCACTCCTCCATGCGCTTGAGCAGCAGGCCCTGCTTGTCGCGGGCGAACAGCGGGTCCCAGTAGCGCCCCCAGACCACCTTGATGACGTTCCAGCCGGCGCCACGGAACACCGCCTCCAGCTCCTGGATGATCTTGGCGTTGCCGCGCACCGGGCCGTCGAGTCGCTGCAGGTTGCAGTTGACCACGAACACCAGGTTGTCGAGGCGTTCGCGCGCGGCCAGCGAGATCGCGCCGAGCGACTCGGGTTCGTCCATCTCGCCGTCACCGAGGAAGGCCCAGACCTTGCGGTCGGCGCTGTCGATCAGGCCGCGATGGTCGAGATAGCGCATGAAGCGCGCCTGATAGATGGCCATCAGCGGTCCCAACCCCATGGAGACGGTGGGGAACTGCCAGAACTCGGGCATCAGCCAGGGGTGGGGGTAGGAGGGCAGGCCGTTGCCGTCGACCTCCTGGCGGAAGTTGTAGAGCTGATCCTCGCTGATCCGTCCCTCGAGGTAGGCGCGGGCATAGATGCCTGGGGCCGAGTGTCCCTGCAGGAACACCAGATCGCCGCCGTGCCGCTCGCTGCGCGCGCGCAGGAAGTGGTTGTAGGCGACATCGAGCAGGGTGGCCGAGGAGGCGAAGCTGGCGATGTGGCCGCCGAGTTCGGACGACAGCCGGTTGGCCTGGATCACCATCGCCATCGCGTTCCAGCGCACGAAGGAACGGATGCGCCGCTCCATCGCCAGGTCGCCGGGGAAGCGTTGCTCCTGGTGGACGGGGATGGTGTTGAGATAGGCGGTGTTGGCGCTGTAGGGCAGGTAGGCCCCGGAGCGGCGCGCCTTGTCGATCAGCCGCTCGAGCAGGAAGTGGGCGCGGTCGACCCCTTCGTTCTCGAACACGGCATCGAGCGCGTCGAGCCATTCCTGGGTTTCCTGGGGGTCGATATCGGGCTGCTTGGTCATGACGGTTCCCGGAAGAAGGTCCAATGCAATCGCACGAGCAGGGTCGCAGTATACTGACCTTTGCTAGAAATTAAATACTAATGATCCATTTTCTTAATATTAACGATCACTGATCGATTGTCCTGTTTCATCCCTTCTCTGCCTGCGCCCGTGCTCGCCCGATATCAAGGGGCGCGAGGGATAGCGCACCTGCGATGTCGGCGAAGACGGTCACGGCACCGTGCAGCACCCGAGGACGATCGATCCGGCCCTCATGCTCGAGTGCGTCGAGGGTGAGGGTGAATGCCCGCCAGCGCGCCCCGACCGCGGCACCGTACGGATCGATGGCCTCGGTGGCGGTGAAGCGTGCGCCGAAGCGCGCGCGCAGACGGCGCGCGATCAGTTGTCCGCCGAGTGACGAGCCTTCGAGGACATAGAGCGCGCCGATGCCGCAGTCGATGCCCTGCTCGGCACACAGCCGTGCCGGCAGCGTGTTGTGCGGGGCGGGTGGTTCGGTGTCGAGTCGGGCAAGATCGTCGCGTAGCGCCGCGAGTCGTGGTCGAGCCCCGAGGCGTCGTCGCAGCGCGTCCGGCACGATCGTGGTGAGATGGGGCTCGAGCCCCTGATGGAGCAGGGTCAGGCGATAGAGATAGTCGCGGTATTCGTCCAGGGTCAGGTCGGGGGCGAGGAGGCGTCTGGACAGCGGCAGCGTCTCCACGGCCCGGTGCGCGGTTGCGGTGGCTTGACGCAGGGCTGTCGCCAGGGCGGCGGCGGGGGGAGGCGATATCGGTCGGGGGGCTTGGCTCATCGCGGCGCGCTCCAGCTCCATGAGGGCACAGGCAGTGTAGCATTGGCCCTGTGACGTCGATGGCGGGCATGATCGTTCGAGAGGGTCGGAGAGATGAGTGAGCTGGCGACACAGGGGTTCATCGCCGAGTGCGAACGCGAGCAACTGCAGCGCGCGCAGTCGATCCAGCCGTGCGGAGCGCTGCTCGGCGGTCGTCCCGGCGATGCGCGGATCCGCTTCGCCAGCGCCAATCTGGCGCACTGGCTCGGCGAGGAAGCGCAAGCGGTGCTCGGGCGGTTGTTGACCTCGCTGCTCCCCGACTTCCCGCCGCCGAGCGTGCCGGGTACCGAGGAGGGCGGCGACGATGCGTGGTTGCGTCCGAGCAGCGACAAGCGGTTCTATCCAGATCTCTGCATCGGTCCGCGGGGTGCGCTCGATGCGCTGCTTTCCTGCAGCGCCGAGACCTGGCTGCTGGAGTTCGAGCCAGCGCTTGCGCCCACCGAGCGTCACGCGGCCTATCGGCCCGTTCCCCATCAGCTCTATCGCATGCCCTATAGCGCCGAGGACTGGTCGCGTCAGTGTCAGTTCCTGGTCGATACGCTGGGTCACATCACCGGTTTCTCGCGGGTGCTGCTCTATCGCTTCCGCGACGACGATTGCGGCGAGGTCGTCGCCGAGAGTCTGCGAGAAGGGCTCGATCCCTATCTCGGGCTGCGCTACCCGGCCTCGGACATCCCGCAGATCGCCCGTCGTCTGTATCTGCTCAATCCCCATCGCCAGATCCCCGACATCGCGGCAGCGCCGGTGCCGTTGCTCGCCGATCCCGAGGGGACGCTCGCCGACCTGACCCTGTCCGAGCTGCGCGCCGTCTCGCCGGTGCACCTGACCTATCTGCGCAACATGGGGGTGAGCGCCTCGCTCTCCTTCTCGCTGGTCGTCTCCGGGCGGCTGTGGGGGCTGATCGCCTGTCACCACGACCAGCCCGCGCAGCTGGCGCCGGCGTTGCGCGCGCGCTGCGCCGAGATGGCGCGCGCCTTCACCCTGGCCATCTACGGTTATCAGAGCACGCGGCGACTGATGGACGTCAGCGAGAGCGATCGCGAGATCGCCGCGCTGGTCGAGCGGCTCGGCAGTGGTGGCAACATCGAATCGGTGGCGACGGCGGGGGAGGGCTCACTTGCCGGGCAGTTGCTGGCGCTCGTCGGCGCGAGCGGCGCGGCGTTGATCGACGGTGAGCGCTGCACGACCTTCGGCCAGACGCCGCCGTGCGCGGCGCTCCTCGCGCTGTGTCGTTGGCTGGAGGCGAGCGAGACGCCGACGGTGTTCGCCACCGCGGCGCTTGCCGAGCACTATCCGCCGGCGCGGGAGTGGCGCGATCGCGGCAGCGGATTGCTCGCGGTACGGGTCGAGCGCGCCGGTGTCTCTGTCTCGCGCACCTTTCTGTGGTGGCGCCCGGAGCAGCCGCAGGAGGTGCACTGGGCGGGCGATCCACGCAAGGACGCGCTGGTGCGATCGGGCGATGGCGAGCTCTCGCCACGCGCCTCGTTCGCGCGTTGGGTCGAGGTCACCTCCGGCCAGGCCGAGCCCTGGGGCGAGCGCGAGCTGTTGCGGGCGAAGAGGTTCCGTGGACTGATCCTCCACGCCATCAACGCCGATCTGCTCGGTGCGCTCGGTGCAGGCTAGGTCCGATCCTCCTGCTGGTGCGTCTCGATCAGTTGCCGCTGGATCGCCGCACCGACCGGCTCGTAGTGGCTGAACTCGATGCTGTAGACCCCCTCGCCGCCGGTGATCGCCTTGAGCCGTGACTCATAGCCCTCGAGTTCGGCCAGCGGCACCTCGCCCTCGATCACCACTCGCCCCTGCGACCTGGTCTCGCTGCCGCTGATGCGACCGCGTCGTCCCGCAAGATCGCCGGCGAGGTCGCCCATCGCCTGCTCCTGGGCGCTGATGCGGATCTGCACGATGGGTTCGAGGATCGCCGGACGGGCCTGTTCGACGGCGGCGACGAAGGCCTTGCGCGCGGCGGTGACGAAGGCGATCTCCTTGGAGTCGACGGCGTGCGACTTGCCGTCATAGACGGTGACCTGGATGTCCTGCAGCGGGTAGCCTGCGATCACCCCTTCGTCGAGGACCTGGCGTACCCCCTTCTCGATCGAGGGGATGAAGTTGCCGGGGATGGCGCCGCCCACCACCGCGTCGACGAAGCGGAATCCCGTGCCGCGCGGGGTCGGCTCGATGCGCAGGTAGACCTCGCCGAACTGACCCGCGCCACCGGTCTGCTTCTTGTGCCGATAGTGTCCCTCGGCGGGGGCGGTGATGGTCTCGCGATAGGGGATGCGCGGCGGTCGGGTATCGACCTCGACGTGGAACTGGTCGGCGAGGCGCTCGATCAGCAGCTTGAGGTGAAAGGCGCCGAGTCCGCGGATCACCGTCTCGTTGGTCGCGGCGTGATGATCGACCTTGAAGCAGGGGTCCTCGTCCTGGAGCTTGTGCAGCGCCTCGGTGAGCTTCTGCTCATCGCCGCGACGACTCGGCGTGATCGCCAGTCCGTGGAGCGGGATCGGGTAGTCGGTACGGGCGAGGTGGAAGTGATCCTCGTCGTGCGAGTCGTGCAGCACGGCATCGAGATGGACCTCGTCGACCCGGGAGACGGCGAGGATGTCACCCGGTACCCCGTCCTCGACCTCGATCAACTCTCTGCCCTGCAGCCGGTAGAGATGGGTGACCTTGAACGGCTTGCGCGCGTCGCCGACGAACAGTGCGCTGGTCGGGGTGATGCGTCCCTGGTGGATGCGGAAGATGCCGAGTCGACCGCGGTAGGGGTCGTTGAGCACCTTGAACACATGGGCGATGGCGTGACGCTCGGGGTCGGGACTGACGGCGACCGGCTCGGCGCGCTCGCCCTCGCCCTTGAGGAAGGCCGGCGGGTTGCCCTCGGCGGGGTTGGGCATCAGCCGGGCGATCACCTCGAGCAGCTCGGGGATGCCGGCCCCGGTGCGTGCCGAGACGAAGCAGATCGGAATCAGGTGGGTGTCGCGCAGCGCCGCTTCGAAGGGGTCATGAAGTTGCTCGGGCGCGAGGGTCTGACCCTGTTCGAGATAGGTCTCCATCAGCGCCTCGTCGAGCTCGACCACCTGGTCGACGATCTGCTCGTGGGCCGCGCTCACCGAGGAGAAGTCGGTGGCATTCTCCGCCGGGTTGAAGAAGCAGTCGGCGACCCGTTCGCCGCCCCCTGCAGGCAGGTTGATCGGCAGGCAGGCCGGGCCGAAGCCGTCGCGAATCTGCTCGGTCAGTGCGCCGAGATCGAGATCGGCTGCATCGATCTGGTTGACGATGATCATCCGGCAGAGCCCGCGACCGTCGAGCATCTTCATCAGTCGGGCGGTCATCGGCTCGATCCCGGCCTGGGCGTTGATCACCAGGGCGGCGGTCTCGACCGCGGGCAGGACCGCCAGGCTGCGCCCGAGCAGGTCGGGCAGCCCCGGGGTGTCGATCAGGTTGACCCGGCGCGCTTCGATGGGGAAGCCGACGATGGCCGCGTCGATCGAGTGTCCGAGCGCCTGTTCGCGTGGATCCTGGTCGCAGACCGCAGGACCGCGCTCGGCGGCTGTGGCGGCGGGGGTTGCGCCGGTCGCTGCAAGCAGCGCCTCGGCCAGGGAGGTCTTGCCGGCACCGGCATGACCGATCAGGGCGATATTGCGGACGTCATCAGCATTGTGGTCGGACATCGTTGCTCCTGTCGTTGTGCAGCACGTTGCAGGGGCGCGGGATCGCGTCGCAGCAATGGTGTCATGACAGGGAGTATAGATGGCAATCACCGGGGGATCGGCGGGGTGGGATTGAATCGCCGCGCGGGGTGCGCCAGATCAATCGGGATGGAGTGGATAAAAAATGGAGTGGATAAAAAGAGGCGGCCGATCGGCCGCCGAAGGACGCACAGTCTGTCAGGGATCCGCATCACTTGGGGGCGGATTCCCTCGATGCTGTGGCGCCAGGCCGATGGATGGAGTCACCGTCCTGGTGCCATGGACCATTCCGTCGAATGGACGATAATCAAGGCGATGATCGAAATGTCTCTCGCCTCGATCCTTGAGCCAGAAGGCTAGCACAGAACCGGAGATTGGCTATGGAACTCGTTCTCAAATCCGCCGCCTTTGTCGATGGCGGGGAGATCCCGGCGCGTCTGACGTGTCATGGCGAGGACCGATCTCCGCCGCTGTGCTGGTCCGATCCTCCGGAGGGCACACGGAGCCTGGTGCTGATCGTCGATGACCCGGATGCGCCGGATCCGGCAGCGCCAAGGATGGTATGGGACCACTGGGTGCTTTTCAATCTGCCGCCGACGTGCCGTGAGCTGGTCGAGGGGGTGGACCCGACGACCGGCCTGCCGCCGGGTGTCGGCCAGGGCCTCAACAGCTGGGGGCGGACGGGTTACGGCGGGCCCTGCCCGCCGGTCGGTCGACATCGTTATTTCCACCGTCTCTATGCCCTCGATACCCGTCTGCCCGATGAGCTGGGGACGCCGACCAAGGATCGGCTGCTGCTGGCGATGGAGGAGCACATCATCGCTCGCGCGATGTTGGTCGGGGTCTATGGCGAGGAGTGAGGGTGGATGAGGGCAGGTGGCGCGCGGCGGGTGCCGCGCGCCGGCGCCGCTGCGCGCTCAGGGCAGGGCGCGATCGATGACGACCGCAGTGGCGGTGGTCTCGCGGGTATCGATCGTTTCGCTTTGACCCTCTAGATCTCCGGGCTGCGGTGCCGCCTCGCCGCTGCCCGAGATTCGGGCGGTGACCTGGATCTCGGCGTGGGCCGAGAGACGCATCCCCGGGGCCATCGCCATGCTGTCGTCGAGGGCGAGCGTGGCCGGCAGCGATCCGGCCTGCAACCGCTGGGCGGCCAGCGGCATCGCCGGGCCGGAGGTGGCGCGGGCGAACACGAAGACGGTGTCCTCGGCGGCGACCTCGGCGGCAAGCGCCGGGTCCAGGCTCACGCTCACCTCGATGCGTTCGGCGCCGACGGCCTCCGTTGACTCATCGCTCGACCCCTCGACCGGGACAGCGACCGGCTCCTCGGTCGCGGCCTTGGCTGCGGCGATGCCGGCACGGCGGCGTGCCTCGTCGACCATCTCCTGCAGCTCGGCGGCCTCCTGGCTGCCGGGCTCGAACTCGTCGAGGATCTTCTGCCAGGCGACCGCGGCGGCCTGGAACTGGCCGTGCTGGAAGGCCATCAATCCGGCCAGCCAGCGGGCGTTGACGTTCTGCGGGTCGAGTTCGAGCGCCGCGCGCACCAGCTCGGCGGGCTTGCCCTCGAGACTGCGATCGGGGCGGTTGGCGGCGATCGCCTCGGCATAGGCGAGCATCACGTCGAGTCGCTCGGGGGCGAGCCGGTAAGCGCTGGCCACCGCCTCGAGTCCGTCCTCCGGGCGCTTCAGGGCGAAGTAGGTCCGCCCCATCATCAGCCAGCCCTCGACGTCGTCGGGGTTGTCCTCGAGGCGCTTGGCCAGGCGCTGTACCAGCACCTCCATCGATTGATCGGCGCCCTGGTCCTCGGCGGGCAGGCCGCGCGCGGCCAGTTCCATGCGCTCGATCACCGTCGGTTCGCCAAGCTGCAGATAGAGCAGGGTGGCGGTGCCGGGGAGCGCCAGCGCGAGCAGCAGCGCCAGCGTCCAGCGTCCGAACCGCGAGGCGCCGTGCGCGTCGACCGGCTGACTGCCGTCGACGTCGTGGAGCAGGTCACGCTCGAGGTCGTGACGCGCAGCGTCGTAGCGGGCACGGTCGAGATAGCCGGACTCGAGGTCGGCGTCGAGTTCCTGCAATCGCTGGCGGAAGACCTCGAGATTGAGCGCGTCCTGGGCGGGCTCATGTTGCTCCGGGGTCGGACGCAGCAGCGGCATGACGACGAAGAGGAAGGCCAGGCCGATCAGCCCGGCGGCGAGTATCCAGAAGATGATCATGGGGCGCTAGTCTCGTTGCTCGTCGTCGCGCGAGGCGATCAGTTGCTGGAGTCGGGCGCGTTCGTCCGCGGTGAGGTCCTGCTCGGGCTCGGCCTTCTTGCGTCTGATCGCGCGCCACAGCAGCAGCCCGGCGCCGCCGACCAGTACGAAGGGGCCGAACCAGAGGATATAGGTCGAGGGCTTGATCGGCGGATCGTAGAGCACGAAGTCGCCGTAGCGGGCGACCAGGAAGTCGACGACCTCCTTGCGACTCTGACCCTCGCGCATCATCGCGTAGACCTCCTCGCGCAGGTCCTGGGCGACCCCGGCCTGGGAGCCGGCGAGCGATTCGTTCTGACAGACCAGACAGCGCAACTCGCTGATCAGGTCGCGGAAGTCCTCGAACTGGTTCGGGTCCTCGAAGGTGAACTCCTCGAGGGTGTAGCCCTGGGCGGTGCCGGCGAGCAGGGCGCCGGCGAGTGCCATCCCGGCGAGCAGTGGACGGTGGTGACGACGCTTCATGAGTTCCTCGCGCGATACTGCTCGACGATCGGACGGATCTTCTCCTCCCACACCTCGGGGGTGATGGGACCGATCTCCTTGTGACGGATGATGCCCTCGGGGTCGACCACGAAGGTCTCCGGGGCGCCGTAGACGCCCCAGTCGATGCCGGCCTCGTTGTCCGGGTCGTAGAGCGAGACGGTATAGGGGTTGCCGTACTGGCGCAGCATCAGCAGCGCGCTGGCGCGGTCGTCCTTCCAGTTGAAGCCGATCACGCGGACGCCGTGCTCGCGGGCGATGCGCAGCAGCTCGGCGTGCTCCTGGCGGCAGGACGGGCACCACGAGGCCCAGACGTTGACCAGCGAGACCTCGCCGAGCAGCAGTTCGCGATCGAGTCGCTGCTGCGGGTCCTTCAGCGAGGGCAGGTCGAACTCGGGCGCGGGCTTGCCCACCAGTGGCGAGGGGACCTTGCGCGGGTCGAGCTGCAGCCCGTAGAAGAGCAGCGCGGCGAGGACCAGGAAGATCCCCAGCGGGATCAGTGCGCGGGTTTTTGAACCTTTCATCTGCATACCTTGCGGGTCTGGGTCAGGCGGCGCTCGTCGCCGCGCCGGACGGCGCGGTGGCGCGGTTGCGAACGCTGCGATAGCGCCGGTCGCTGGCGGCGAGCACGCCGCCGAGCGCCATCAGGATGGCGCCCAGCCAGATCCAGCGGACATAGGGCTTGTAGTAGAGACGCAGCGCCCAGTCGCCGCTGTTGCCGATCGGCTCGCCGAGCGAGACATAGATGTCGCGCAGCAGCCCGGCGTCGATCGCCGCCTCGGTCAACGGCATGCCGCCGGAGACATAGCGACGCTTCTCGGGGTGGAGCACGGCGATCTCGCGCTCGCCGTCGTAGACCACGAACTCGCCGCGCTGGGCGGTGTAGTTGGGGCCCTCGACCGGGGTGACGCCGTTGAACAGGAAGCGGTAGCCGGAGGCCTCGTGGACATCACCCGGCGACATCCGCACGTCGGTCTCGGCGCCGTCGTTGGAGACCAGGGTGACGCCGACGATGAACACCGCCAGCCCCAGGTGCGCCAGCAGCATGCCGTAGTAGCTGCGACTGCTGGGGTTGATGTCGCGGCGCAGCGCGCGCAGCCCGCCCTTGTGCTTGAGACGATCGAGCAGGCTGGCCAGATGGGTGACCACCAGCCACAGGCTCATGCCGATGCCCAGGCCGACACCGATGTCGCGCGCCGAGAAGCCGGGCCAGGAGACCAGCAGGAAGGCGGCGATGCCGAGCGCGGCGGCGAGCCACAGCGCGCGCAGCAGTCGTACCGGCTCGTCATGCTTCCAGCGGGTGTTGGGACCGACCCCGGTGGCCAGCACCAGCAGTGGCGAGAGCGCGACGAACATCTTGTTGAACCAGGGGAAGCCGACCGAGATCTTGCCCCAGCCGGCGGCCTCGTAGATCAGCGGCGCCAGGGTGCCGAACAGCACCAGCACGGTGAGGGTGGCGAACAGCAGGTTGTTGACCAGCAGGAAGCTCTCGCGCGAGAGCAGGTCGAAGCGCCCGCCGCCGGAGATGTCGGTCGCGCGCCAAGCGTAGAGCGCGAGCGAGCCGCCGATCACCACGCAGAGAAACAGCAGGATGAAGGAGCCGCGCGTTGGATCGGTGGCAAAGGCGTGCACCGAGGTCAGCACCCCGGAGCGCACCAGGAAGGTGCCGAGCAGCGACAGCGAGAAGGCCGAGATGGCGAGCAGCACGGTCCAGCTCTTGAAGGCCGCGCGCTTCTCGGTGACCGCCAGCGAGTGGATCAGCGCGGTGCCGACCAGCCAGGGCATGAAGGAAGCGTTCTCGACCGGGTCCCAGAACCACCAGCCGCCCCAGCCGAGCTCGTAATAGGCCCACCAGGAGCCGAGCGCGATGCCGATGGTGAGAAAGACCCAGGCAACGGTGGTCCAGGGGCGCGACCAGCGCGCCCAGGCCGCATCGAGCTTGCCGCCGATCAGCGCGGCGATGGCGAAGGCGAAGGCCACCGAGAAGCCGACATAGCCCATGTAGAGCATCGGCGGATGGATCGCCAGCCCCGGGTCCTGGAGCAGCGGATTGAGGTCGCGGCCCTCGAGCGGTGCGGGATAGATGCGCTCGAAGGGGTTGGAGGTCAGCAGCATGAACAGCAGGAAGCCGATCGCCACCATGCCCATCACCGCCAGCACCCGCGCCACCATCGGCAGCGGCAGGTTGTTGCTGTAGGCGGCCACCGCCGCGCCCCAGCCGGCGAGCATCAGCGCCCAGAGCAGCAGCGAGCCCTCGTGTGCGCCCCAGATCGCCGAGACCTTGTAGATCAGCGGCATCAGGGTGTTGGAGTTGCTGGCGACGTAGATCACCGAGAAGTCGTCGGTGAGAAAGGCCAGCAGCAGACAGCCGAAGGCGATGCCGATGAAGGTGAGCTGACCCCAGGCCAGCGGGCGCGCCATCACCATCCAGGTGCGGTTGCCGGTGAACGAGCCGGCCAGCGGCAGCACCGCCTGCACCAGGGTGATCGCGAGGGCGAGGATCAGGGCGAAGTGCCCGAGTTCAGGAACCATCAGTTGGATACTCCGGCCGTCTCCGCGGTGTCCGATGCACCCTCGGCCTGGGCCGTCTGCAGGGTGCTCTCGACCTCGGGGGGCATGTAGCTTTCATCGTGCTTGGCGAGGACCTCGTCGGCGTAGAACACGCCGTCGGGGCCGAGCCGTCCCTTGGTGACCACGCCCTGACCCTCGCTGAACAGGTCGGGGAGAATGCCGGTATAGGCGACGGTGACGGTCTCGGCGTTGTCGGTGACATCGAAGTGCACCGTCAGCCCGTCCTCCTGGCGCGCGATGCTGCCCTCGGTGACCAGTCCACCGAGGCGGAAGACGCGATCCTGGGGGGCCTCGTTGGCCAGCACCTGGGTCGGGCTGAAAAAGTAGGAGATGTTGCTGTTGAGCGCGGTCAGCGCCAGGGTGGCGGCGGTGCCGACACCGACGATGGCCAGGGCGACGAACAGCAGGCGTTTCTGTCGGGGTTTCATTGATCGTTGGCTCCTGCGTCACGAATCCGCATCAATCGACCGAGCCGGGCGCGAATGGTTCGCTGGCGCGCGCGCAACTGCAGCACCTCGATCACCAGCAGGAGGGCGGTCATGCCGTAGGCCCCCCAGACGAAGAAGGCGTAGCCGCCCTGGGCGAAGAAGTCGCTCATGCCTTGTCCCCCGTGTCGAGCAGGTCGCGCACCCAGGCGCTCTCGGACTCACGCTGCAGGATGATGCCGCGTAGTCGCATGAAGCTGGTGGCGAAGGAATAGGTCCAGAATCCGAAGGTCATCGCCAGCATCGCGAAGAGGATGTTGGCGTCGATCTGGGTGAGGTCGGAGCGCTGGTGCAGCGCGGCGCACTGGTTGGGATCGGGGCAGTTGATCGACCAGAAGATCACCGGGACCATGATCAGCCCGACGATCGCCAGCAGCGCCGCGGCGCGATCGGCGCGGCGCACGTCGTCGATCGCCGAGTGCAGCGCGATATAGCCGATGTAGAGGAAGAACAGCACCAGCTCGGAGGTCAGGCGCGGGTCCCAGTCCCAGTAGGTGCCCCAGCTCGGTCGGCCCCAGAAGGCCCCGGTCCACAGTGCGAGGAAGGTGAAGATCGCGCCGGTGGGGGCGACGGCATTGGCCATCATGAACGACAACCGGGTGTTGAACACCAGTCCGATCGCCGCCCAGCCGACCATCACCACGTAGAGCCACATCGACATCCAGGCCGCCGGCACGTGGATGAAGATGATGCGGTAGTACTCCTTCTGGGCATTGCTGCCGCCGAGTCGGTCGGCGGTCTCGAAGAAGCCCCAGTAGAGCCCGAGCCCGAGCAGGATCAGGGTGATGATCCAGAAGGCCGGGACCAGCCTGCCGGCGATCGGGTAGAAGGAGGCGGGCGAGGCGAATTTGAACCAGTTCAGTGCCATGGCGGGTGTCTGCGTTCGCTTGAGGGTTTATTCGAGTGAGATCTTGAGCGCGGCGGCGGCGGCCACCGGGGCGAAGACCAATGTCACCAGCAGGAAGGCGCCGAGCAGCTCGAAGTAGGGCCGGGTGTCGGCGACCGAGACCGTGGCGGCGACGTCGATCGCCCCGGCGCCGTAGACCAGCACCGGGATGTAGAGCGGCAGGATCAGCAGCGCCAGCAGGATGCCGCCGCCGCGCAGCCCCAGGGTCAGCGCCGCGCCGATCGCCCCGAGCAGGCTGAGTACCGGGGTGCCGATCAGCAGGGTGAGCATCATCACCCCGACGGCGGCGCCGGTGAGGTGGTACTGCATCCCCACCAGCGGGGCGATCAGCACCAGCGGCAGCCCGGTGAGCAGCCAGTGGGCGGTGATCTTGGCCAGCACCAGCAGCGCGCGCGGCTGATCGGTGAGCAGCATCTGCTCGAGGGTGCCGTCGACATGATCGGCGGCGAACAGCCGTTCGAGTGCGAGCATCGAGGCGAGCAGCGCCGCCACCCAGACCACGCCCGGGCCGAGCGTCTGCAGCACCTCGCGCTCGGTACCGACGCCGAGCGGGAAGAGGCTCACCACGATGACGAAGAAGAACAGACTGGTCAGCACGTCCGTGCCGCGTCTGAGCGCGAGGGTGAGGTCGCGCGAGAGGATGCACCAGAAGAGTCGCAACACCGGTGGTTCAGCTCCCGAGGTCGAGTCGCGCGACCTGCCCCGAGGTCAGGGGCACGTCCTGATGGGTGGTGAGCACGACGATGCCGCCGCCGGCGACGTGCTCGGCGATCAACGTCTCGAGCAGCGCCACGGCAGCGGTGTCGAGCGCGGTGAAGGGCTCGTCGAGCACCCACAGCGGCGCGCGGCTGAGCACCAGTCGCGCCAGCGCCACCCGCTTCTTCTGCCCCTGCGAGAGCATCCGCGTCGGCAGATCCTCGAAGCCCTGCAGACCGATGCGCGCGAGCGCCGCCCACAGCGCCTGCTCGTCGAGGCGCTCGCCGTCGAGGGTGGTGGTGACGCGCAGGTTCTCGACCCCGGTCAGGTCGCCCTTGATGCCGTTGAGGTGGCCGAAGTAGAGGAGGTCGCGGTGGTACTCGTCACCGAGTTCGGCGATCGGGGTGCCGCGCCAGCGGATCTTGCCGCGCTCCGGGGTGAACAGACCGCAGAGTGCACGCAGCAGGGTGGTCTTGCCGCTACCGTTGCGACCGCGCACGTGCAGCAGGGTGCCGCCCCCGACCTCGACGTCCAGCGCGCTGAAGAGCAGCCGATCACCGCGTCGGCATTCGAGCTGCACTACCTCAAGCATGTCGTTCAGGGGTCCGGTCCATTGCTGCGGCGCATCCCCCGCACGGGGCGGGTGCGCCCGGTTCTGACGTCTGGCGGGCCGCCGCGGGCCGCCGGGTCGAGCCGGCAACCTTAAACGCTGGTGACGTATTACTCAACATCGCTGCCTCGCGCCGGGTCGCGGCGACGGATCTGCCAGCAGTTGTGGATGCGCGGGTTGCGCGCGAAGTCGTGCGGCAGCGTTTGTGCGGTGAGGTCGGTGATCTCGAGCCGGGGCAGGGCGGCATGGTCCATGCGGAAGCCGCGGCGGTTGTTGGAGAAGATCAGCGTGCCCGTGGGGGCGAGCAGGCGCATCGTCGCCGCGATCAGGTCGACATGATCGCGCTGCACGTCGAAGGTGCCCTGCATCCGCTTGGAGCTGGAGAAGCTCGGCGGATCGAGGAAGATCAGGTCGAATTCGCGTCGTCCGGCGTGACGTTCGATCCACTGCAGACAGTCGGCCTGGACCAGGGTGTGATCGTGCCCACCGATGTCGTTGAGCACCAGGTTGCGCTCGGCCCAGTCGAGATAGGTGCGCGACATGTCCACCGTGGTGGTGGAGCGCGCGCCGCCGCGCGCGGCATAGACGGTGGCGCTGGCGGTGTAGGCAAAGAGGTTGAGGAAGCGCGCGCCCGCGGCCAGCCGCCCGACCAGGGCGCGGGTGTCGCGGTGATCGAGAAACAGGCCGGTGTCGAGATAGTCCTCGAAGTTGACGAGGAAGCGATGGCCGCCCTCGGCGACCTGGTGGAAGCGACGGGTCTCGGCGATGCGCTCGTACTGGCTGGCGCCCTTCTGCTGGCGACGGACCTTGAAATGGACCTGACCGGCGGGGATCTCGAGCACCTCGGGGATCATCGTCATCGCCTCGCGGGCGCGCAGCCGCGCGCGCTTCTGATCGACACTCGCCGGCGGGGCGTACTCCTGGACGTTGACCCAGCGTCCGTCGACGCCGCCGTAGACGTCGATGGCGAAGGCGTACTCGGGCAGGTCGGCGTCATAGAGACGGTAGCAGTCGATCGCCTCGCGCTTGCACCACTTGCGCAGCGCCTTGAGGTTCTTGCGCAGCCGGTTGGCGAACATCTCGGCGCCGGGGCCGAGCGACTCGGGTGGCAACGGGCGCGGGCGGTTGGTGGCGAAGCGCTCGGCCTCGATCTGGAAGTGCAGCAGGCGGCACTCGATCGGGCCGTTGTAGAGGGTGTGGGTGCGGTGCGCGCGCAGCCCGAGCTGGTGACCGAGCTCGGGCGAGCCGGTGAACACCGCCGCCCGCCAGCCGAGGAAGCGCTCGCGCAGCACCGAGCCGAGTCGCGCGTAGAGCGCCTCGAGGTCGTCGTCGGCGCCGAGGCGCTCGCCATAGGGCGGGTTGACGATCACCAGCCCGCGATCCTCGGCATGCACCGGCTGGCAGTCGCTCAGCTCGCGCCGCTCGAAGTGCGCGAGGCCGGTGAGCCCGGCCAGCGCCAGATCGTCGATCGCCACGCGGATGGCGTTGGGGTTGCAGTCGTAGCCGCGCAGGGTGCCGACGCGTTTGCGCCCGGCCTCGGCGCGCGCGCGCGCCTCCTCGCACAGCGCCGCCCACACCTCGGGCTGGTGCGCCGACCAGCCGAGGAAACCGAAGTGTTCGCGCAGCAGGCCCGGGGCGATGTCGGCGGCGATCAGCGCCCCCTCGATCACCAGGGTGCCCGAGCCGCACATCGGGTCGAGCAGTGCCGCGCCCTCGGCGGCCAGCTCGGGCCAGCCGGCGCGCAGCAGCAGCGCGGCGGCGAGGTTCTCCTTGAGCGGCGCGGCCGAGCCCTGACGGCGATAGCCGCGCCGGTGCAGCGAGCCGCCGGAGAGATCGAGGCTGACGGTGACCTGGTCGCGCTGGGCATAGACGTGGATGCCGATGTCCGGCCATTCGGTATCGACGTCCGGGCGCTGCCCACAACGCGCCGAGAAGCGGTCGACGATGGCATCCTTGACGCGCAGGGTGGCGTAGTGTCGGTTCGGGGTCGCGTTCAGCGCGCCGTCGAACTGCACCGCGATGCTCTGCGCCGGCGAGAAGTGATCCTCCCAGGACAGCTCGGTGACCCCGGCATAGAGCGCGTCGGCGTCCTCGGCGGCGAACTCGGCCAGCGGCAGCAGGATGCGGTTGGCCACGCGCGACCACAGACAGGCGCGGTAGGCCGCCTCCAGGTCGCCCGAGAAGCGCGCGCCGCCTCGGGTCTCGGTGGCGTCGGCGAGCCCCAGCCCGCGCAGTTCGTCGGCGAGCAGATCGCCCATGTGTTTCGGGGCCGAGGCGAAGAAGGTGTGACGCGACATGCGGTGCGGGGACTCCTTGGGGTGACGCGCGCCGGCGCGTCCGAATGGGATGGCGTGGGGTGGGATTATACGGCGCCCACCGGATGGCGGGCGCTGCGTCCGCTCAATCGCCCTTGTTGAGCAGGGCGCCGAGACCGGCGAAGGGGTTGTGGGTGGTCTCCTTCTGACCGTCTTCGCGAGTGCGGGTGCGGCCCCCGGCCTTGGCGGCGAGGTGCTCCTCGTACTTCTGGTGTTCGTTGTCGTGACAGTACAGACACAGCAACTCCCAGTTGCTGCCGTCTGCCGGGTTGTTGTCGTGGTCCATGTCCTTGTGGTGGACGGTGAGCTCGTGCAGGTTCTCGCGGGTGAAGGTGCGTGCGCAGCGACCACAGACCCAGGGGTAGAGCTTGAGCGCCTGTTCGCGGTAACCGGCGGCGCGGTCGTCGCTGGCCTTGCGCGCGGCGGCGACCACGCGATCGAGCTTCTCGGTATTGATCGGCTTGCCGGTGCGCCCGTGACGTGGGGGATCGGTTGGCATGAGGTCCTCGGTACTTGGTTGAATGCGGTGCGAGTGAAGATTAAACCAGCGCGCCCCTGATGGCATCAGACAGGGGCGAGGAGTGGACGTTCATTCCCGCGCATATAAATGAACGCGCGCGCGAGAGGAGGGCGAAGTGACGAGAGGATGAAAAAAGTGTTGACGTTTTTCGAGAAGCGTCTAAAATGCGCAGCTCGCTCAGGGCAGAGCGGCCCGGATCACCAACCGATTCGGGGTTGACCGAAAAAAAGACGGTTGACACGGAATACGGAATCCAGTTTAATAAGCGGCTCGCAACGGATCGCGAGCAACCAGCCGGAAACGGCAGCGAAAAAAAGGACTTGACAGACTGACTTTTTACTTTAAAATAG